>JBAZHM010000015.1:0-16580 GCA_041652355.1 Candidatus Micrarchaeia archaeon
GGACCTGCTTGCCGAGACGTACCCGCACCTTAAGATTCCAAAGCCGCGCGGCAATTTTGGAGGCAAGAAGAAAAAGAAAATTTAAAACGATTTTATTTTTTTGGCAAAATTACGCCGAGCCTTCGCCTTCAAGCTCGTCTTCCTGCTTTCTTTTCTGCCAGCTCTGGAACTGCAGAAACCCGTAGATTGCGATTGCAACCACAATAAGGATTATCGGCAAGTCGAAATTTCCGCCTGTTTGCTTTCCGGAAGGAGTTGGCGTGGGGGTTTTACTGCAGCTTGCCATGCCATCATTTACTGCATTGAAATGTGTTGTTGCAGAAAGCATGTACTTATACGCAGACTGGTACTCCAAAGTCTGCGGAGGGGTCTTTCGTTCCATCACAACCGTGACGTTTGCCCAAGTGGAATTAAGCTCGCGCACCTTGGAAGATACATCGCACGAGTCGTATGCAGCAGGGCTTGACTTGAATTTGGAAAGCACCGCATCGATGTCTGGCTGGATTTTTGCGTACTCTTTGATTGCATCCGCCTTTGCGATTCGGAAGCGGGAGCTTTTGACGCTGTCGTTGATTTGGCTTTCCTCATTGAGCTTGAAGTCATCGTACGCAGGAATTATCTCTTCTTCGTAATAGCGGGAGGAATAAAATGCATCTGTGCCAAGGCCTTCCGAGCTTATTTTTGAAAGCCCGGAAATCTCTTCCGAGGTCAGCTTTGTATACACGTCGTTGTCTGAAAGCCTGTTGAAGAACGCGTCTGCCTTTGCTGCAAAATCCCTGCATTTTGCAAACGTGGAGTTGTAGTTTGACATGTAGTCCAAGTAATTGTCAACGTCGCCTGTTTTTGAGAAAGCATTTTCTGATATTCGCGCATTTGCAACCTCTTGCTCATTCAAGTCATCAAGAGTTGCCAAAAGCCCATCCCCGTCATCCAACATTGAAAGAAGGTCCTCAAAATACGCCTCGATTGTTTCGTCGGAACTTGCTGCAAGCGCGTGGTCACGAACTGAAATTAAATTCTTCCTCGCAGTGCCCAGAGTCGACGACGCGGCTTCTATTCCTGCGGCTATGTCGGAATAGGACACTGCCTTCGCATTTACATAATTCAATTCCCAGGCGTACTCATAATCAAGCTTGAAGATGCGGGACAGGACAGCCTCTTCCGACATTACTCTGCCTGAACCTGCGTCTGAAACCACGATTTTGTCAAAAGAACGCAAGTAGACGTCTTCTTTGTCCGAGATTGAATATATGTAAAGCACCCAATACTTGCCTTCATCAACCAAAAGCGGCTTAGCCGAGGTATACGGAGTGAGCTTGAGCATCTCTGATGAGGTGGAAAGCACGTAGGACTTGCCGAAATCCATGGCAATGCCGCTTTCAAGCGCAAAGGCAAACGGCGCAACAAAAAGCGAAAGTGCAAAGGCTGCGGCAATCGCGTTATATTTTTGCATGACTACAAGTAATGCTGCGATGGTTTAAATTCGTTCGACAAGCAGGCGTTGGGCATGAAAATACGTTTCGTACTGGTATCACCTGAACACGACATGAACGTGGGCGCAGTGTGCAGGGCAATCAAAAATTTCGGATTTGACGAGCTTTGGCTGGTGTCCCCAAACTGCAAACTGGGACTGGAGGCGAAAAAATACGCCAAGCATTCCGAGGAAGTCCTGCTGAATGCAAAAAAAGCCAAGACGCTCAAGGAAGCCATTGCAGGCTGTGATGCAGCAGTTGGCACTACTGGCGTGCCCGTTCGGTTCCACGGGAAGATTTTCAAAAACTGCATCCCGCTTGACAAGCTTTACGATAGAATCAACCCGCTTGAAAAAGTCGCGCTGATATTCGGGCCTGAAGGAACCGGGCTTTCTGAGGCAGACACGGACTTGTGCGATTTGGTAATTACAATCCCGACAGCTCCACAGCACCGCGTGCTTAACTTATCCCATGCGGTTTGCACCTGTGCGTACCAGCTCTTTTTAGACTCATGCAGGGATAAAAAAGCAAAAGACGAAATACAGTACATGCGGGCATCAGAGCACAAGCTTGGAATGCTCGAGAGGCTGTTCGAAGATGCAGCAAAGGCATCGCCCACAATCCGGGACAAAAAGAAGGTTGCAAAGGCGTTCCAGCGGCTTGTGAAGCGCTCTCTTCCTTCTGAAGAAGAGGTCTCGACTTTGCTTTGCGCGCTGGATTCGTTTAATTCCGCTGAAAAATATAGGTCGCAGAAAGAAAACAGCACATGCAAGTAAGAACAAAAGGAAATTGGAAAAAGAATGAACAAGCAACAGAAAATCATAGCAGCATTCGCAATTGCAATAGCATTCGCCTACTTTTTTCTCAACCCGCCCAACATATCCGTCGGTGATTTTGAAAAGGCCATACGCGACTCCGGCCCTATGGGCCCCCTCATCATAGTGGCAAGCCAACTTCTTGCTTCGATTTTTTCTCCCATCCCCAACAGCATAATCACAATAGCTGCAGGCAGGATTTACGGCGGTTTCTGGGGAGGCATGTTTTCCTATATCGGGGGATTACTTGGCGCAGCTGTCACGTTCTGGATTGGCCGGAAGCTCGGACGGCAGTATGTTGCCCACTTTGTTAAGGACAACGACCTGGATGCAGTTGACGGCTTCATCTCAAAACACGGAGTATGGGCAATCGTTGGCGGTCGGCTTCTGCCATTCATGTCATTTGACGCAATAAGCTACGCAGCGGGAATGACCTCGATGGATTTTGGAGCGTTCATGCTTGCGTCAGTGTTTGGCACTGCTCCGGGAATATTTGCGTACGCATACCTTGGAGAATACTCGAATGAACTTGACTTTGCAACAATAGCAATATTAGCCATTTCTTCCATCGTCCTTTTCTTTATGGCATCGAAAGCCTACGAGTGGCTCAAGGACAAGAATGAAGCAAAGCCAGCGGCACAAAAAGCGAATACGAAGGCAAAAACCAAGAAGGTACGCAAGAACTGACCAAAGCAAGATGCAGTAAAAACGGCAACAAAAAAAGCATCAAAAAGCACCAGCAATAAAACAAAACGCAAGGGAACTCAAATGACCAAAGTAATTTTCAAAGGAAAACCCGTTGACCAGTCCGAGGCAGTAATCCCAGCAAACAACAAGGCTAACTTCTTCGGGTACGGAGTATACGAATCCATTCGCGTGTTTAGGGGAAAACCATTCTATGCCGAGTGGCACTTGGAAAGGCTTGCAGCTTCAGCCAAGGCAATTGAAATGGAACTGCCGTACGCGTCTTCCGAGCTTATGCGAATGATTGAGGATATAATTTCTGAAAACAAGATTACCGACGCCCTAGTCCGAATCGTCTATTACGGCAAGACCGAAAAAGAAGAAGGCATCCTTGTAATGTTCCCCATGGGCTACCATTTTTATGCAGACAAAAACTACAAGAAAGGCATGACAGCAGTAACGCACGTATGGGACCGTATACTCCCGCCATCAAAGACGCTGAGCCTTCTTGGCGGGTTTTTGGGATTGCGCAAGGCAACGCAAAACGATTGCGTCGAGGCTCTGCTAATCAACTACAAAGGGTTTGTAACCGAGGGCACTCGCAGCAACCTATTCATTGTTGACTCCAAAGGCCAGCTTGTGACGCCTCCAAAGGACTCGGTACTTGAAGGAATCACTAGAAAAATCATAATGGAAAAGCTTGGCCTGAAAATAAACGAGCGCACAATCAATCCTGTTGAGCTATTTTCCGCAAAGGAAGCATTCATCACAAGCTCCGGGCTAAGCGTGATGCCGATAGTAAGCATTGATGGAAAAAAGATTGGAGATGGCACAGTCGGGTCAAACACAAGGGAAATCGCAAAGAAATACGACATTCACTTGAAGAAAGTCGTTGCAGACAAAACGTAAACAAAACAACCTTTCTCGAAGGGCTATTAAACCATTTTGTACAAGATAATATCTCTGTCCAAAAAAGCCGCTTCCTGACAAGAAGCATTGGATCAATGAACGCCCGCCAAGGCGCCTGCTTTGGACGCGCTTGAGACATTATGGCTTTTACACTAATGCTCTGATAGTGTAGTGGACCAGCATTCGGGATTGTCGATCCTGCGACCCGGGTTCGAATCCCGGTCAGGGCGCTTTCTTTTTCTTAATCTCATCTATTGACAGCATCAAGTATCGTTCGTAACAACCTACTGACCGCAATGACCTATTTAAGACCTGCACCGGCGGCAAAATCAACGAAAAATTACGACGACTTACTAGGAAATGAACATCAACAAACAGTATGCAAAACGGATTCAATTAACAGACAACAGATAAGTACTAAATAATCGAACAGTTTCAATTATTTTTGATTCCAAATCGTGTTAAGTTTTTTAGGGTTAGCAGTAATAATCTGACCAAACTTAAGGCTATTCCAATAATCTGCTGGTTTTTTTCCAAAATATTCCGATAATAGGACGGAAAGGAAAAGTCCGTGAGAAACGACCAGAACATTACCGCGTCCTTTTTCATTTGCGTGTGAAAGGAATGCACGGATTCGTTTTTTAACATCTGGCAGGGTCTCCCAAGGATGACTTGAATTTTTACCACCAAGGTATTCCGTAGCTACATTAAGGTAATCGCCCTCGATAAACCCCGATTGCGTGCGATCTACTTCCACCAAATGATTGCATTCTACTACGGGAATCTGATATTTTTCCCCCATCTTCCTCGCAGTAAGCAACGCTTTCGATTCGGGACTTGAGAAAATAATGTCAATGTTCTTGAGTCTGTCTGACTTTAGGAGTTTGTCCATTTCAGAAAGACCTTCCTTATCCAAACCCCATTCTGAAACGGGCTTGCTGCGGTCGGGCTTGGTCTTGAAATGCCTAAGAAAGAATAGTTGATCCATCAGAAATACCATTTATGATTGAAATTTTTGCACTATCAGCATCCATGCACACAAGCATTCCGTCTTGTAATACATTCGTTGCAGACTTCACACCAATAATACAAGGAATACCAAACTCACGTGATATAACTTCTTTTTCTCTCCGAAAGTTACCACACATTTACTGACAATAAGGTGTGGTAAAATTATACTTCTACCCACCCCACCTAATTTGCCGATACTAAATATATACCGATACTTTTGTATCGGATAGACGCAAATATCGGTATCGGCTAATTCGGGTCACCACAAGAAAGGACGTTGAGGAATACCTGGCCTCGCTTAAGAGAAGGTGACTACATGATTGCAAGTTGTAGTCACCCAAATCGCATTTTGTTAAAACTGTAGTCACCTAAGGGCAACTCTCATATAAAAAACAGGCAATTATTTCCTCAGCTTCAAGGAAATTTTTTCCTTCTCCGCCAATTCCTGAATCAGAGCCTTGAACGCTTTCGCCTTGTCGCCTTTGACGCTTTCGATTTGCTTCAACGCCGTCTTCAATGAATCAACAGGCATAAGCGCGCAGGCAAGGCAATACATGCTCACGCATTGACCGGGATTATAATTTGCAAGCATTAACTCAAGAAGTTTCTTTCGTTCCTTTTGTTCTTTCAGGAAATCCTTGACTCCAATTTTTTTTATTTTCTGGATATTTGGAAGGCACTTGTGGTGCGTGACAAAACTATCTCCATCAAACCACTTGGCGAACTTCTCGCAGGGAAAATCCGGACAATCCGCACAGGTTTCAAAGTTTCGTTTCATAAAGCTGCAGCGAAAAATCGGGCAGTACGTGCAATGTGCGTCCGGGCCGCAGCCTAGGCAGCGTGATTTTGCCTTGGACTGAAAACGGGGGCACAAGCCGCAGGATATCCCGCAGCTGCCAATCAGACTGTGTTTTTTCATAATTTCAATAAGATTTCCCGATTTAGATTAGTTCCGATTAGTCTGCTAATATCCTAAGTCGCTTTTTTCAAAATTAGCAATGGTTTAAAACAATTGTCAACTGTTTTTACCTATGGCTAAGACTAAACCAAACCTAAAAACCAAGAAAAACTCTGACGATTTGCTTTTGATTGCAGGCATTCTTTTGTTGCTTGTCGGCTCGTTCATATTCTTTACATACCAAGGCCCAGATTCTGGGAAAACCGGCAATCCAACTGCAACGCCAATCGCATCAAAACCAACTGCAACCCCTACGGTAAAGGCGGCATTGCAAGGGCCTGCAGCTGAAGGAATGACCTTTGTAAACATGACTACGGACGCAGCTTATGCAGGGCTGAAGGACGGCAGCGTGGATATCTTCCTGGGTTCGCTTACGCCACAGCAGGCAATCGAAGCCAAGGGCAACCCCAACATCGCGCTTTATACTGCGGCTTCGCAGATAAACGCACTGGGCTTCAACCCCGCTCCATCAGCAAACGGCACATTCAACCCGTTTGCATTGCAGCAAGTGCGCCTTGCCATGAATTACCTTATTGACCGAAAAGCAATAGTCAAGAACGTGCACAACGGTTTTGGGTCGGTGCTTATTACCAACATAAACCAAGTTCACCCCAGTTACAGCGCGGTAAAGCCAACTATTGATGAATACAACATCACATACAACAAAGCAAAGGCCTTGGCAATGATTGACTCGGCAATGACTGGTGCCGGAGCAAAGAAGCAGGATGGCTTCTGGGCGTACAACGGAAAGAACGCAAGCATCATAGTGCTCATTTCAGAAACCAACGCGGACATGAAGGGAATCGGCGAGTTCACAGCAACCGCGCTTTCAGGCGCCGGCTTTGCTGTTAACAAGCAGTACCTAAAGAAAGGCGACAAGACCAGCCCGTTGGACTTCGACCCGGCTGAACTAAAGTGGAACGTCGACGTCGGCGCCTGGATTTATTACAGCGCATCAAAGTACGAAGGCGTCTTCTTCCCCTCGCTTGACTCAAAGCAGGGCTGGTACAAGTACGAAAACAAGGCGCTGGAAAACCTATACAACAGGCTCTCGAACGTTTCAAGCGAGGCAGAGTGGGCGGAAGTCAACTCCCAGATTGCAAGGCTTGCGCTGAACGACTCCATTGGAATGTGGGTTTCAGCATCAGACACGATTTTTGCCGCAAGAAAGCAGGTAAAGGGCCTGACAGAAGACAACTTCATCGGGCTGCGCTCTTACGCAAACCTTCGGGATGCGTACGCTGAAGACAAAAAATCACTGACTATAGCAGCGAACTACCTTTTTGACGAGGGCGACTCATGGAACAACATGGTAATCGAGTCGATCTCGATGATGGACGTGCACAACGCCATAACCGACCCAGGAGTTGTTTCAAACCCGCAGACGCTAAAGACCCAGCCATACAGGTTGGGCTACAAGATAGAGACTGCTGAAAAATTGGATGTCCCTGCTGACGCAGTTGTGTGGAACACGAGCGCCAACGTGTGGCAACCAGTTGGCAAGAACGCCAGCGCAACAAGCAAAACCACATACGACCTGTCAAAGTACGTTGGCACCAAGTGGCACCACAATGCAACCATAACACTTGCGGACGTGCTTTATTTCGTTTCCTCGGTGTGGGATTCGTCGCTTGATGCGCAAAAGAACGAGACCGCTGCACTCAATTTCGGAAACTATCTTTCGACTGTTCGCGGAATCAAAATCGTTGGCAACACAATAGAAGTGTACGAGGACTCGACTGGATTTACCGACGACGCCTACCTTTCCTTTGAAAGGTTCTTCAGAAGGGCAATGCCATTTGAATTGCAGGCTGCAGAGGACGCGCTGTTTTACAAGAAAAACGCGACGTACATAGCAAGCAAATACTACGCACCAGAAGGAAGCAACGTCACTTCGCTTGTGCTTGTCAACGCAACGCACATAAAGGCGATGATGGATGCGATGAACAGCCTGGAATACGCCAAGATCGCGCCTTTCTTCACTATTGCAGGAAAAGCCTATGCAACTCAGGCTGACCTTGGCCAAAGGCAGGCTGCGGTGAAAAAATGGAACGCAGCATATGGCCATCTTATCATAAGCCAAGGGCCATACATGATGACTGGATTTAACCCGCAGACTGGCGCAATCACCCTAAAGGCTTTCCGCGACAGCACATACCCGTTCAAGAAAGGTGCAGGAATCACCACTGCAACAACCCCGACTGCAAGCCCGACAAACACAAATGAGGTTTGCACAAAGAACGGCACTGCATTGAAGATGACTTATGCACAGGCAGTTGCAATCGCACAAAAAAGCGAGTGCACAGCAGACGGCGCGTCATTGCTTTCGGAACACTGGTGCAACGACTACACCGGCTCTTGGTGGATAAAGACAAGCATCACCAAGTCTGGCTGCAGCCCTACCTGCATGATAATCATCGAGACCCAGCAGGCGGAAATCAACTGGATGTGCACCGGCGCGCGGTAAAGGGTTAAGTTCCAAAAAGCCGGTTTTCCGGCAACCTTCTTTTTTCTTTATTTTTTGTTTTTTTCTTCCCAAACCCTATTTTTTCCAAAAACCACTCAGCGGAAATGAGCTTGGGTGAGCGTTAAAATTGCAGCGGGTGCACATATTATGTCCCTCAAAATGTTGGGAAACTAATTCACTAGCATAGAGGGCAAAAAAACCGATTTGATGCTGAAGGTAAAGCTAATGCCATTTGAACTTGTTTCGGAATACAAGCCTGCAGGAGACCAGCCGCAGGCAATTGCAAAGCTAGTGCAGGGAGTGGAAAAGGGCGGAAAACAGACCTTGCTTGGGGTTACTGGAAGCGGAAAAAGCCTTGACTACGACGAACTTATTTTTGTGAGGGATGAAAACGGGAAGATTGTAAAGGAAAAAATCGGGCGTTTTGTCGAAGGTTTGCTTAAACGGCCAAAGCGGATGGGAGAAACCGAATATGAATCCACATGCGGGCAGAAAATACTCTCCTTTTCCCAAAAGACAAACAAAATCGAAGAAAAGGAAATCATCGAGATATCGCGGCACAGGGAAAACCACATCTATGAAATAGTCTTGGATGATGGTTCGCACGTAAAGGCTACTGGCGACCACAACTTCTTCCGGTTCAAGGACGCCACATTCGAGTTATGCAGGACAACCGACCTCGCCGTTGGCGACGTCCTTCCCTCATCGAACTATTTCCCGAAACCGTCGGCTCCGCTCAAATCAATCAACCTGCTCAAATACGCGACAGAAACCAAACTCTCCATCGACGAACTGATAAAGGCGTATGACGCAGACCATGAAAAGATACTTTCAGCCTTGGATGGTTTTCGGGCGCCGAAATGGAAACTGACGCAGGTCCTCCAAAGGACCAGTGAGCGTGGCGTGACGGTTCCTGAGCTTTACAGCTATCTTGACCGGCTTGGTGTCGGTTTGGACGAAGCGGCAAAACACATCAGAATAGTCGGCAAGAAGGGGGACGTCCTGCCACCAATCATCCCATTGAGTCAAGAATTGCTTACATTCATAGGACTTTACATTTCCGAAGGGCACGGCGAGCGGAAGGACGTCATCATATCAAACTCGAATGCCGCATTGCAGGAAGGGTGCATGTCGGTTTTCCGGCAATTGGGGCTTTCGTGGAACAGGCGGAATGAAAACGACGTCCAGTACAACTCCCACGTCATGGCGGCATTCTTTTGCTCGTTCGGAACAACGGCAAGAAAAAAACACATCCCCTCGGAATTCTACAACCTGTCCGACGAACAAAGCGCCATCATGCTCCGGGCGGTCTTTGACGGGGACGGATACGTTGAGGCGAATTCTGCCGCGCTAACATCCGCGTCTTTAGAGCTTGTAAACGACCTAAGAAATCTGCTGCTTCGGTTTGGAATCACGACAAGAGTACGGTCAAAACGAGTCGAAAAGGAGACGTATTGGATTTTGTCCATTGCCGGCCGCGATAACCTGAAAAAATTCGAAAGTAAAATCTCATTTTCGCTTGGCTACAAACGCGAAAAACTGCATTCCATCATCAAGGAGGATGCAAATACGAACGTTGACCTCGTCTATAACTCGTCCAGTTTCATTAAATCCTTCCGCATTACACATGGCATTCTCCAACGGGATTTGGCGAAAGCCCTTGGTTGCAATCGCTCGTACATTTCAATGGTTGAGCATGGCGAGAGGAGCCCTTCCAAAAGGATTTTTTCCAGATTGATTGCGTTCATGGGGACCTTTGATTCGAAGTACCGCGCACTCCATAACATCTTGGATTTCAACCTCCGAAAGGTCGTAAGCATCACGCCCGCTGCGCCCAAGAACGGTTTTGTATATGACCTTTCCGTCGCAGAAAACGAGAACTTTATGGCTGGTTACGGAAATATTTTCGTCCATAATACTTTTTCAATCGCGAACGTCATCGCCAAGACCGGCAAGAAGACGATTATAATTTCCCACAACAAAACTCTTGCAGCACAGCTTTACGGCGAGCTGCGGCAATTCTTCCCAAAAAACAAGGTAGGATACTTCGTATCATACTATGACTATTACCAGCCTGAAAGCTACATACCCTCAACGGACACGTACATCGAAAAGGATGTTGATGTCAACGAAAAAATCGAGCAGATGCGAATAGCTGCATCAGCAAGCCTGCTTTCACGCGACGACGTAATCATTGTCGCAACTGTCTCGGCAATCTACGGTCTGGTTTCCCCAAAAGACTACATGGACATGTCCTACGAGCTGCGCGTGGGAGAGAAAATTACCAGGCAGAAGCTCCTCAAGACACTTATCCAGATGCAGTACCAGCGAAGCGAATACGACTTGATTCCAGGAAAGTTCCGCGCAAAAGGCGACACCATAGACGTTTTCCCCATGTACAACACCGGAGCGTACATCCGCATATCGCTTTTTGGGGATGAAATTGAGTCGATTTCAGAACGCGACTGCATCAATAACAACCAAATCTCAACAACACCATTCCTGCGCGTCTTCCCGGCAAAACTATTCGTAATCCCGCAGGAACGCATTAACAAGTCCCTTGACGGAATTCGCGCAGAGCTTGCTGAGAGGCTGCCCCAGCTTTCCGAGCTTGAAAGGCACAGGCTCAAGCAGCGGACAGAATACGATTTGGAGATGCTAAAAAATACCGGGCACTGCAACGGGATTGAAAACTATTCAAGGTATATGGACGTGCGCGACCCTGGAATGCCGCCACACTGCCTGTTGGATTTCTTTGGAGATGACTTCCTAATCGTGGTTGACGAGTCGCACATCACCCTGCCCCAGATTACGGGAATGCAAAAAGGCGACCATGCCAGAAAAAAGAACTTGATTGACTACGGCTTCCGGCTTCCAAGTGCGTATGATAATCGTCCGCTTACGTTTACTGAGTTTGAAAAGTACACCAAGAACGTGATTTTCGTCTCAGCCACTCCAGCAGACTATGAGTTTGAGCACTCCGAGGCCATAGTGGAGCAGCTTGTGCGCCCTACTGGCCTTCTTGACCCCAAGCCCGAAGTGCGGCCAACAATTGGCCAAGTCGATGACTTGGTGCGAGAGCTGAAGGCGCTTGAAAAGAAGGGCTGGCGCGCATTCGTAACCACGCTTACCAAAAGAATGGCAGAGGACTTGACGGATTACCTTGTGAAAGAGGGAATCAAGGCGCGCTATTTGCACTCTGAAATCGAGACGCTTGAACGAACGGACATCTTGCGCAGGCTACGCTTGGGAGAATTCCAGGTGCTTGTTGGAATCAACTTGCTGCGCGAAGGGCTGGATATCCCGGAGGTTGCGCTAGTGGCAGTATTCGACGCAGACAAGGAAGGGTTCCTGCGAAATGCGCGAAGCTTGATACAGGTTTTCGGCAGGGCTGCACGAAACGTGGATGGAAAGGTCATAATGTACGCAGACCGGGTTACGGACTCGATGAAAAAGGCAATGGAAGAGACCATGCGAAGGCGTGAAATACAGGAAAAATACAACACTGAGCACGGCATCACGCCAAAGACAATCATCAAGGCAGTTGAACAGGGCGAAGCAGAAATTGGGCAGACTAGGAATTATGCAAAGAGCGAGCTTGCGCGCGTGATTATCGACACAGAAGCTGCGATGAAGAACGCTGCTGACGAAATGGACTTTGAAAACGCAATCATGCTACGGGACAAGCTGGCAAGCCTGCGGAAGCAGATGGGCCAGAAGGTTAGGGATGCAGATTACCAGAAGAAGAAAATAGAAGATAAGGCTGAGGCGAAAATTGCGGCAAAAGAAGCTGCAAAGTCGGCAAGGAAAAAAGAAACAAAATAGGCGGGAATGGAAACAAAAAAACAAGTAGGCAAAAGAAAGAAAAAGGCAAGAAAAAAGAAGGCCCGGGAGAAACCGAAAAATCAACAGGAAAGGATGTAATTTTTATGCAGGACAAAATCATAGTACGCGGGGCACGCGAGCACAACCTCAAGAACGTGCACGTTGAAATCCCAAAAAACAAGCTTACGGTGTTCACCGGAATCTCAGGCAGCGGAAAATCCAGCCTGGCCTTTGATACGATTTACGCCGAAGGGCAGCGCCGCTATGTAGAGTCACTATCAGCTTACGCGCGCCAGTTCCTTGGCATGATGAGCAAGCCGGACATCGACTCCATAGAAGGGCTATCGCCGGCAATCTCAATCGAGCAAAAATCCTCTTCAAACAACCCGCGTTCAACAGTGGGAACAATCACTGAAATTTACGATTACTTGCGCTTGCTTTACGCGCGAATCGGAGTGCCGCACTGCCCGGTTTGCGGGAATAAAATCTCAAGCACAACTGTTGACGCCATAGTCACTGCAATCATGGCGCAAAAGCAGGGCACTAAAGTGCAGATTCTCTCTCCGGCAGTTGAGGGCAAGAAAGGGCAGTACGAAAAGTTCTTTGCAGACTTGTCAAGGCAGGGGTTTTCGCGCGTGCGCGTTGATGGCGAGCTTTACGAAATCGGCGCAGAAATCAAGCTTGAAAAAAACATCAAGCACTCGATTGAAGTGGTTGTTGACCGGCTTTCAATGGATGACACGCAAAAGCAGAGGGTTTACGACGCAGTAAGCACTGCGGTGAAGCTTTCCAAAGGCACGGTAATTGCAATAATAGGCTCCGAGGAAAAGAGATTTTCCACTCTGAACGCATGCATCGAGCACGGCATATCCATCGGCGAGCTTGAGCCGAGGATGTTTTCATTCAACGCGCCTTTTGGCGCGTGCGCAGAATGCCACGGCCTGGGAGTGAAGCTTGAGTTTGACGAGGACTTGATTATCCCTGACAAGACCAAGACGCTTTTGGAAGGCGCGATTGAGCCGTGGGGAAACAACTTCAACGGCTACAGGGCGCAAGCGCTGCAAAGCGTGGCAAAGCACTTCGGGTTTGACATGTACACGCCAGTTTGCAAGCTATCCAAAAAGCACTTGCAGATAATACTGCATGGAACTGACGAGTCCGTTCCGTTCAATTACAAAGCAAGAAGCGGGACTTCCAAATGGTCTTACGTGGGAGGGTTTGAAGGAATAGTGCCCCAGCTTGAGAGGCTCTACAAGGAGACTGACTCTCCTGAGCGGCGGCAGGACATGGAAAAGTACATGCGGGAAACCCTGTGCCCTGCATGCAAGGGAGCACGGCTAAAGCCCGAGATGCTCTGCGTGAAAGTGGGAGGCAAAAACATTGTTGAAGTCACCGACCTTTCGATTGGCAGGGTGCTGGAATTCTTTGCAGAGCTGAAGATTTCGGATTATGAGAACAACGTTGCCAAAATGGTCTTGAAGGAAATCCGCGACCGCCTGCTCTTTTTGCATGAAGTGGGCCTGGATTACCTCACACTGTCCCGAAAAGCAGGCACGCTTTCCGGCGGGGAAGCCCAGCGCATCAGGCTTGCGACCCAGATTGGAAGCAACCTTTCCGGAGTGCTTTACATACTCGACGAGCCGAGCATTGGCTTGCACCAGCGTGACAATGAAAAACTCATCATTACCCTTCGCAGGCTTCGCGACTTGGGCAACACCGTGATTGTTGTTGAGCACGACGAGGATACCATACTTGCAGCAGACCACGTGATTGAAATAGGGCCTGGAGCTGGAAAGCACGGCGGACAAGTCGTTGCAACTGGCACGCCCCTGCAAATAAAGCAGAACCCCGATTCGCTTACCGGACAGTACCTGGCAAAGCTCAAGACTATTCCCCTTCCGCTTTCCCGTAGGCCAATTGGCGACAAGTTCGTAACGGTGCGCGGCGCTTGCGAAAACAACCTCAAAAACATCGACGTTTCCTTCCCGCTCGGAGTGTTCACGTGCGTGACTGGTGTGAGCGGAAGTGGAAAGAGCACGCTTGTTCTTGAAACACTTGAAGCAGGATTGCACAGGCAGCTTTTCAACGCAGGCTGCTCCGTTGGCGCGCACCAGGCCATCGAGGGAGTGGAATTCATCGACAAGGTAATCTCCATTGACCAGCAGCCAATTGGAAGGACTCCACGCTCCAACCCGGCAACTTACATTGGCGTTTTCACCCAAATCAGGGAACTTTTCTCAAAAACCCAGGACGCCCAGATGCGCGGATTTGGCCCTGGAAGGTTTTCGTTCAACGTTGCCGAGGGAAGGTGCCAGGACTGTGACGGGGACGGTTTGAAAAAAATTGAGATGCACTTCTTGCCTGATGTTTTTGTGACTTGCGAAACATGCAAAGGAAAACGCTACGATTCAGAAACATTGGAAATCGAGTACAACGGAAAGAACATTGCGGACATTTTGGACATGACTGTCGAGGAAGCAGCTGCGTTCTTTGCAAAAATCCCGCAGGTAAAGAACAAGCTTGACACGCTATTGGAAGTGGGGCTTGGCTATATCAAGCTCGGGCAGTCCGCAACAACCCTTTCAGGAGGCGAGGCGCAACGAATCAAGCTTGCTGCCGAGCTTTCCAAGCGCGACACCGGAAGCACCATATACATTCTTGACGAACCGACTACGGGCCTGCATTTTGAGGACATCAAAAAGCTCCTTACAGTGCTTCACCGCCTAGTTGACAAGGGAAACACAATTATTGTAATCGAGCACAACCTGGAAGTCATAAAAACTGCAGATTACATCATTGACTTGGGCCCGGACGGCGGGGAGAAGGGTGGAATGGTTGTTGCAAAGGGCACGCCCGAACAGGTTGCAAAGGTAAAGAACTCGCACACTGCAGCGTTCCTTAAGAGGATGCTTTCCTGATTGCTTACAGTGAAAAAATGGCCAAACCCTTCAACGCACCGTCGCTTCCTGGAGTCTACTTGATGAAGGACGCTAAGGGCGAAATCATCTACATCGGAAAGGCAAAAGACATCAAAAAGCGCGTTGCGTCTTATTTTAGGGAAAACGCAGACTTGCCTGACAAGACGATCAGGCAGGTCGCTGAGACTGACACTGTTGAATTCATTGTCACTGACAACGAGATTGAAGCGCTTGTTCTTGAATCCAACCTCATCAAAAAGAACCGGCCAAAATACAACATCGACCTGAAGGACTCGTTTAGGTACGCGTACGTGCTGGTTACTGCGGAGGACTTCCCAAAATTGCTTACTGTGCGAAAGCTTACAGGAAAGGAAAAAGGCAAGGTGCTTGGGCCATTCGTGTTCGGCGAGCAGCGCGCAATAGCAATGGCTGCGCTCCGCAAGACGTTCAAGATTCGCACGTGCAAGCACATCCCAAAGAAAGAATGCCTGCTTTTTCACATCGGCCAGTGCTCCGCTCCCTGCATCGGGAAAATAGCCAAGGAAGAGTACAATGCAAACATTGATTCTGCGGTGCGCAGCCTGGAAGGAAACAACGAGACGCTTATTTTGGAACTTGGAAAGCGGATGGCCGACGCTTCAAATAACCAGCGATTTGAGGAAGCCTTGAAGCTGCGCGAGCAAATCAAGGCGCTTGGCGGCCTTGGCGAGGAGCAGAAGATGGAAACGCGCATGGCATTTGACCAGGACTTCATCGGATTTGCAGCTGACCGCGAAAAAGCCTGTTGCCAGGTGTTCAACTTGGTGCGCGGCACAATAAAGCAAAGGCAAACGTTCCGATTTGACTCCACAACAGACTTGGTTATGCAATTCTTGCGCGAGTATTATTCTTACGCGCACATCCCGGAAGAAATCGTGATTGCAAACGAGCTTGAAGAGGCACCTGCACTTGAGGAGTACCTGTCAAAGAAGGCTGGAAAAAAAGTGCACCTAGTGGTTCCAAAAAAAGGCTCGAAAAAGGAACTTTTAGACTTGGTGGAAAAGAACGCAGCTATTGCGCTTAACACCACGGTGTCTCCTGCGCTTGGAGAGCTGAAATCGGCGTTACGGCTGCCGCTTTTGCCCCGCGTGATGGAGTGCTTTGACATTTCCAACCTTGGAAAGGAAAATACCGTTGCAAGCATGGTGCGGTTCAAAGACGGCGCGCCGGACAAGGACAACTATAGGCAATTCAAGATGAGGACGCTGACTGGCCAGAACGATTTTGATGCAATCAAGGAAGCGGTTAGCCGCAGGTACCGTCGCTTGCTTGAAGAAAACGCCCAGCTTCCGGACCTGATTGTAATCGACGGCGGAACAGGCCAGCTGCACGCCGCAATCGAGGCTTTGCCTGAGCTTGGGGAACGCGACATCCCGATAATCTCGCTTGCAAAAAAGAATGAGGAAGTCTATCTTCCCACCCGCAGCATGCCGATTGCTCTTGACCGCAAGTCAGCCGGGCTCAAACTACTGCAGGCAATAC
>JBAZHM010000016.1:0-16403 GCA_041652355.1 Candidatus Micrarchaeia archaeon
GCGACTCTGACTACAAGCCCCTTCTTTCCAAGGCAAAAGCGCACGGAAAGGACACGATAGTTGTTGGCGCAGAACCTGATTTTTCAACTGCACTTAAGAACTCAGCTGACCTGGTAATCTATGCAAAGGATGCGTAATCTGCCCTCAAAGGCGATGCGTTCTTTTAGCCATTTGCATCACTTGGGCAAAACACGCTAAAAACAAAAATACTTAAGCCCAGCCGGATTAACAGATTTAGGTATTTTTGATATTTTACAATCGGTGTTTAGCTTTTGATACTTCCTCCCGGCCAGAGCATAAAAACCGGAATTGACCTTGCAGGCCTTGACTTTCCCGGGCTATTGCGTGAGCTTTCGCGAAAAGCCTTCACAGGCTACCTCGTAATAATGGTAAAAGGCGCAGGCGGGCTTGAGGAAGGCACGATAATCTACGACACCGGAAAAATAATTGCCTGCACGTACGAGTATCTGCGCCATGAAAAGTTGCTGTTTGGCTCTGACGCGTTCCCGCGCGTTGCCAATGCTGCAACTGCAAAAAAGGGCGTGGTTGACCTTTACCAGCTTGCACAGGAACAAGTCAAGCTCATAACCGCGTTTAACGACAAAATGACGTTCTTGCCAAAGGAAACCGATATGTCCTCGTTCAACGCAACTGACTTCTCCCCGTTTTTTGAGGAGCAGATAAAGGAAACTAAGCCGGAAGACCGTGAGCATCTGTTAAAACGCCTCAAGCTGTCTGACGCGGAAAGCAAGGCAGAAGAGAACCTTCCACAGGAAGTGGCGGGGCTGGATGACGCGCAGATAATTGACAACATGCTGAAAGGATGAGATGTGCTTTATGCGTACGATTGCAATTTGTTCAGGGAAAGGCGGGGTAGGAAAGACTACTGTTGCAGTCAACCTTTCAATACTCCTGTCCCAGATTGGAAAGAAAGTGGCGATTATTGACGCAGACGTTGCAATGGCGAACGTCGGAATAGTTCTTGGAATCGAGCGTGCGCCCATCAGCTTGCACAACGTGCTTTCAGGAGAGAACACTATAGCTGATGCAATGTACGAAGGCCCTGCCAAGCTCAAGTACGTGCCTTCGGGGCTTTCGCTTGATGGGCTAAAAAAACTTGACTTTAACCGCTTCGGGCCGGCGCTTTCAGAGCTTGAAAAGAGCACGGATTACATAATCATCGACTGCCCCCCCGGGCTTGATGAGGCCAACCAGATGGTCATCCGCAGCGCAAAGGAGCTCATACTCGTAGTAACTCCAGACCCCGCGTCGCTTGCGGATGCTTTGAAGATGAAGCAATTTGCCAACAGGTTCGGAATCAAGCTTACTGGCGTTGTCATAAACAAAATGCGCGGCGCAAGGGAGGAAGTCAAGCTTGCTGAAGTAGAGGCGCTCATTGGAACCAATGTTCTTTCTGTAATACCCGAAGACCCCGAAGTGCGGCGTTCAACTGAAAAACAGACTCCGCTGATGATTGGAAACCAGGGCACTCCTGCAGGAATAGGGTTCAAGAAGCTCGCAGCAGCCGTTTCCGGGGAGAAATTTGACCTTGGACCAGTTCAAAAGAAGGGTTTCCTTGACGGGTTCCTGTCCAAGCTCTTTGGAAAGAAGAACCAATGATTTTTTATTACATTCAAGGCAGTATTCTACTTGGTATTTTTTTAGAGGTGTAAAATAATTTGGCAGAAAAGCGCCCATTTGACATTCTTAACAACGCACTCAACAACAACGTGCTCGTGCGCCTCAAAGGCGACGTCGAGGTACGCGGTACTCTCGCAAGCTTTGACGTTCACATGAACCTTGTGATTGAAAACGGAGAAGAGCTGAAAAACGGCGAGCTAAAGCGCAAGCTTGGGACCGTGCTTCTTCGCGGCGACACTGTAGTGTTCGTCTCGCCAGTTTAAGTTTGAATTCAAGTCACGGCACGCCCGGCAATAGCCTGTGTGCCAACTTGTTTTCTTTCCTATTTTTTGGGCTCATAGATCAACGGTAGATCGCTTGCATGGCATGCAAGAGGCTGCGGGTTCGAATTTTCCAGGATGCATCAGCAGCTTGGGAAGGAAAGTCCCGCTGAGTCCATTTTATTTTCAAAAGTTAATGTGGGGGGCTTGCCTGTGGAAACCGACCTGTTGTGCATTGAAGACTCTTACTTGCGTGAATGCGACGCCACTGTCTTGGCAATCGAGGGCGATTTTGCAGTCCTTGACCGCTCGATTTTCTTTCCAACAGGCGGAGGCGCTCCTAGCGATACTGGAAAAATTTCATGTGGCGGCAAAAGCGCGGATGTGGTTGAAGTATCCAAAAAGGACGGCCGCATCCTGCATAAATTATCAAGTCCGATTTTTTTAGCAGGCGACAAAGTCAAATGCTTTCTGGATTGGGAGAAGCGCCACAAGATAATGCGCATGCACACCTGTTCGCACGTCCTTGGCGCGATAATGTTTGCAAAGGGTGCGCAGGTCACGGGAAACCAATTAGGCACTACGCTCACCCGCTTTGACTTTGATTGCCCTGCAGGAACCGAAAGGCAGGCTTTTGACGAGGCGATGGTGGAACTGAACAAGCTGCTTGCACAGGATGTTGCTGTCAAGATTTATTCCCTTCCGCGCGAAGAGGCATTCAAGATTCCCGGCATAGTCAAGCTTGCAGACAAGCTCCCGCCAACAGTGGCATCGCTTCGGATTGTGGAAATAGTTGGCATAGACACGCAGGCCTGTGGCGGAATGCACGTGCGCAGCCTCTCCGAAATAGGCCAGGCGAAAATTGAAAAAATAGAGAATAAGGGCGCTGCAAGAAAGCGGATTTACTTTTCAATTTCGCCCTAAAGGAAATCAGCCGAAAATCGAGCCGAAACCAGCAGTTGCATTCTCTTCTTCCTGCGCAATCTGAGCCTCGACCTTAGCTTTGGTTTCAGCATCTGCTTTTTTTGCATCAGGAAGTTCTGCAGAAAGTTTGGAGCACAGTGCAGAAAGAAGCGCAGGGTCCTCTGCTTTGAAGTAGAGTATATACGAGCCGCCTTTCATGCCCATTGCCTTGGATTCCTTTAGCGTGTATCCTACGGTCTTGAAGGAGTCTTTTGCATAAGGGTCTGCAGCAAGGAGCTTGTCAAGCTTTCCGTAGTCTTTCCCGTCGATTAAGTAAACTTCAACTGCCATAACATTAGTGCACCTGAATATTTTTTTGCAGGCGTAAAATATTAAATCGCGTCTTGTGCAGGATTGGCAAAGGCCGTTAGTGTTCTGGACAATTTATCCTAAAAGAGTGCGCTGCCCCTTTTCAGGGCGCATGTCGTCAACTGCAAGCGCATTGACTCCCTTCTTTTTCAGTTCCCTTGCAAATTCGCGCGAGTAGCCGTGGTTTACGTACACTTTCTTTGCACCAGTCGCCTCTACATACCTGCAAAGGTCTGCAAAGTCGCAGTGGTCAGAAAGGCAAAACGCCCGGTCAACGTTGAAACCCCAAGAGGGGCTTTGCGCCCAGCCTGTTGCAACTGCTGTTGAAATGCTCTTCCCGTGCTCTTTTGAAAGCGCAGCAGCCATTTTCGAATTGACTTTGTTTTGCGATAGCACTGCAACGAAGTTGCGCTTTAGCGCAGCGCTTCCTTCATCTGAAGAGGTGCTCACATACTCAAGGCTTACTCCGTGCTTTTTGTAAACCGCGCAAACATCGGCAATCTCTTCTGAAACTAAGGGGGTGATTCCAACATGCTCGTTGAGTATCTTTACGAGCTCTTGGGCCTTCCCAAGCGCGTACCCTCCAATAACCACGCAGTTTTTCGCGGCGACTTCCTGCTTTACCCAGCTTGAGATGTCCGAGTATACCGTTGCCCTTTCCGGGAATGAAAAACGCGGCATGCCGTAGGTAGATTCGATGAGCAGCGTGTCGCATTCAACAGGCTTTGCACCCTCAAAGAGAATCGAGTCTTCGGTACGCAAGTCGCCCGTGTAGATAAACCGTTCAGCATTGCCTTCAATTACCACTTGCCTTGAGCCAAGCACGTGCCCTGATGGCGCAAGCGTCATGCTGACCTGGCCAAGTTTAGCGTGTTCCGCGTGCCCGTTGTGCGTAGTCCTGCTTCGCGTGCAGATGAGTTCCGCAGTTGCATCCGAGCAAAGCAGGCTTTTTGCCTTGCCGGTTGGCACGTGGTCAAGATGGGCGTGCGAAACAAAGTTGATGTCGCCTGAGCAGTCCAAGCCTACGCTTGCGTTTTCCGCAACGTACGAAAGTCTTCCACCAGCATCAGCATGAAGCATAAGTCCCACTCTAGGCGTTAAAAAACCCTTAGACGGAATTAAATAGCCCGCCAAGTTTAAGAAGGTTGAGGCAATTTTTGAGGTGTTTGAAAGGTGGCAATAGACGGACTCCCTGATTTTAGCAATTTACGGAGAAAGCCATTGACTGGTTCTCCGGAAGAGATCGCAAAGAAAGCGCTGGGCTCAAAGATTTTAAAAGCATACCAGCGAGCAGGAGGACCGCCCGAAGAAAGATGCAAGCAACCAGAAGAACCGTCCGAAATAAGCAACTCACTAGCATTGCAAAAAATTACAGATACGTTCACTGCTGCCGCAAAAAAATTGGAGATAGCAGAAGACACTTGGAATTCAAGGCGAAAAAAAGAAATAATGGGAACTGGTTTTGTATCAAAGGGCGTATTGCCAAAAAAACCGGAATAATCAGAACAAACTATTACCGCTGCCTTGTTGAGGTTCGGAGCCTGCGCCCGTCGTAGGCTGCTCCTTTCCATGTTCTGGGAGTATAAAAAGTCAATTTCAATTAAATAAGATTCCAAGTTAAAGGAGCTTGAGGCGTTTTCCTTAGAGGTGCTGAAAGAAAATGGTATTTGACGAGGTTCCGCCAAAAAAACCCGATATTGTGGGGGATACTAAGAAAGTGGTCAAGGGGACAATACCTTTGGAAGCCTGGAATTTGAAAATGGACGAATCCGGGAATTTTAAACCCCTGATAGTCAAGAGTTTGGAAGATGATAAATTCATCAGAAGTTTACATCCCTCCCTGGATTCTTCAACCGAGGATGCACCGAGAACACATATTTTGTCTGAAGAGAAATTAGACCAAGTGGCCAAGGGGATATTATCTCCCATAATTAAGCATCCGAAAGTGGGTAAACCCCCCGAGTCTGGACAAAAAGTCAATCCGATACTCAATAGTTTGAAATTACGCGTTAAGCGTTTTTTCAGGTTGAACATACTGCCCAAAGAGAAGAAAAAGTAACCCGAATAATCAGAACAAGCTTGAGCCGCCGCCTTCTTCCGGGCCAGAGCCCATGCCTTGCGTAGGCTGCTCTTCGCCTTCTTTTGGAATGTCATCAGCCTGCACTGCGGCAGAAAAACCGGCAAGGTCTGCAAGCGCCTGTGTCATCTGGGTGTCGCCAATAATCTGCGACACTGTAGACGGGCTAAGCTCAAGCTGCGATGCAATTTTGAGCACCGTTCTCATTCGGGTTTCAACAAGCGCTTCAAACTCCTCATTGCTTGTATATTCCTCGTCGGAGATTATGCAAAATAGTATGAATTTTTCAGTTGAAAGCTCAACATCGATCATTTTTTCATGAACAAGCGACATGGCGTCCAAGTCGTCTTCGCAAAGCGTAAGGAACACGACTGCAATGTCGCATCCAAAGTTAAGAAGCTTCTTTGCGCAAAGAGGGATTTTCAGCAGGTCCGTTGCAGTACGGCGTTCAAGCTGTGCGCCTGCAACATTTTCGTTTGTGATTGCGGAAAACACTTCAAACGCATCCACTTTGTTTGCCGCGCAGTCAATGAAACCAATTCTCATGTGAAACCATCTTCTTTCATTTTTTACTGTTAGCCGTTCAGTTTTGTGTTGTTGCACATTGCATAAATGTCAAGTGCCGGCTTGCCAGCCCTGAATGCTTTTACCTCCACAATTCCTGTAGATGAAAAGCACCCTGGCGCATGTTCAATTATTGGGAATTCTTTTTTTTGCCCGTCTTGTATGCTTGCGTTTATTTGCGAGAATGTTTTATTGCCAAAGAGGAACGCAAGCTGGTATTCCATGGGTTTTCCTTCGGCATTTTCAAGTACAACCACATAGTTTCCCGTTTGCACGGATTCCTGGCCAAAGTAAAGCATGGAAAACCCGGCAGGCTTTGCCTTCATGTATATAGAGTAGGTCATGACAATGCCAAGAACGATTGCAATTGCAAGGATTGCCTTTAATGCAAATTCCTTTGTGAATTCCTTTGCCATGCGAGATCTCCGTGTGAATTTGTAACTCCGCGCGTGGTTAAAAACTGTTTGCGGCTAAAAGAATACAATGCGCGACCGATTCGCAGCGAACGTTTTAGGTGAATTTGATTTTGGCATCTTTTAGCATTGACTTTTCCAACGGGCGGCTGATACTTTCACTTGATGAAAAGGACTACCAAAAGGCAATTGCCGCAACCAAAGCATGCGCGCCTTTCATTGCCGCAGTGAAAGTCCACCCCGAGATGCCGCTTTACTGGAACAAAAGCCACGTCGAGGCAGTTGCCGAAATAAAGAAAGCCTGCGCAAGCGGCGGCAACAAGCACAACGTGCCGGTCATACTAGACGCCAAGCTTGCAGACATAGACTCAAGCAACCAGATGAAGGCGTCCTATTATTATGACGCGGGCTTTGATGCGATAATCTGCCATGGAATTTCAGGCAAGGATGCAGTCTTGGCAGTTGTCACCGAGGCAAAAAAACGCGACAAAGGAGTTTTCCTTTTGGTTTCAATGACTTCAAAAGGCAATCTCTTTGACCTGCGCAAGACCGTGCACCTATGTGAAATTGCAAAATCAGCTGGCGTTGATGGGATAGTAGCTCCAGGCAACGATTATGAGCGCCTTTCCATTGCCCGCAGCCTCATAGGCCCTGGCATGCTCATAATCTCTCCGGGAATTGGAAAGCAGGGTGGCGATTCTGCAAAGGCAATCGCCGCAGGCTGTGACTTTTTCATAGTGGGCCGGAGCATTATAGATTCAGCAGACCCGTCAAAGGCTGCAAAGGCGCTTTTTGATTCTGTTCCAAAGGATGCAAAGAGAAACGCCAATGCCGGTTTTTCAAACAACTTCCTTCTTCCAATACTCATCAAAAAACAGGTCCTGCGCTTTGGCGACTTTACTCTCAAATCAGGCCGCAAGAGCGCGTACTTTTTCAATGCTGGAAATCTTGACGACGGCGAGGTTCTGCAGGCAATGGGAGATGCTTTTGCACTTTCAATTTATGAAAACGGCCTGCTGGACAAGTTCGACGTGGTGTTCGGCCCTGCGTACAAGGGCATTCCAATTGCAACAACTGTGGCGCGTTCGCTTTATGAGCTATTCCGGGTAAACAAGCGCGTGCTTTACGACCGCAAGGAAACCAAGGACTACGGGGACTTGAAGGACAAGTTGCTTGTGGGCAACCTCAAGCCAGGTGACCGCCTCCTGTTTGTGGATGATGTAATCACAACCGGCGGGACCAAGTTCGAGTCAATAGAGAAGCTGCGCAAGCTTGGCACTGATTTCTCAATGGCTGGCCTTGTAGTTCTTTTTGACCGGCAGGAGTCCACTTTGGAGGGCAAGAACCCCCTTGTTGAGCTTGAAAATGCCGGCCTCAAGCCCTACTGCGTGTTGCGCTCGCGTGCAACATTAGAGGCGCTCAAGTCTATGAAAATTGACGGGCAGGAAGTGCTTCCGGAAGGAATCTACGAAAGGTTCAAGGAGCACCAGAAGATGTATGGTTCCAATTAGTCCGAATGACTAGCTAATTCTAAAAATAGAAAAAGAAAAAAAATAAAGAAAGGAAAAGCAGCCGTCCTTAGGCGATTGCAACTGCTGTAACCAGCACTCCTGCCACAATCAAGGCAACAGTGTTAAGCACCTTGATCAGCGAGTTGAGTGCAGGCCCTGCGGTGTCCTTGAACGGGTCTCCGACAGTGTCTCCGACAACAGCAGCCTTGTGCGCGTCCGAGCCTTTTCCGCCGTATGCGCCGCCTTCAATGTACTTCTTTGCATTGTCCCACGCTCCGCCTCCGGTGCTCATGAACACTGCCAGGAGGAATCCGGATGCGATTGAGCCTGCAAGCAGGCCTCCAAGCGCCTCAACGCCAAAGACGTAGCCGACAACTACTGGCGATGCAACTGCCATTACTCCCGGAACCACAAGCTCCTTGAGAGCTGCTGCTGCGCTGATGTCAACGCACTTGGCATAGTCTGGCTTTGCAGTTCCTGCCATGATTCCCTTTATCTCACGGAATTGCCTGCGCACTTCCTCGACAATGTCAAATGCTGCGCGTCCAACTGCGCGCATCAGCATGGATGCGAACAGGAACGGAAGCAGCGCCCCGAGGAACAATCCAATCACAACTGCCGGGTTGAGCAGGTTGATTGTGGTAAGCTTTGCCTCGGTTGCGTATGCTGCAAATAGCGCAAGCGCGCCCAGTGCGGCTCCGGCAATTGCAAAGCCCTTGGTAGTTGCCTTGGTAGTGTTCCCAACAGCATCAAGCTCGTCAGTTACCTTGCGCACCTTCTCAGGAAGCCCGCTCATCTCGGCGATTCCTCCTGCGTTGTCCGTGATTGGGCCATACGCGTCAAGGGTGATGATGATTGCAGTCATTGAAAGCATTGCAGTAACTGCGATTGCGATTCCGTACATTCCACCAACTGCATAGGCGATGAATACTGCAGCAACAATGGTGAGCACAGGAAGCGCAGTTGCCTCCATCCCGATTGCAAGCCCCTGGATCAGGTTGGTTGCAGCGCCAGTCTGTGATGCCTTTGCAATGGACTTTACCGGGCCATACTCGCGTGCGGTGTAATACTCGGTAATCAAGATGATTACTCCAGTAGTTGCCACTCCGACAAGCGTTGCATAGAACAGGTTCATGTCGTTTAGGACCATCACCGTAATGTAATAGAAGTACGCAGCCGAAAGCGCCGCAGTTCCCATTACTCCTTTGTAGAGTGCGTTCATGACTTTGTTCTTCTTTCCAAGCCTCACAAAGTAGATGCCAAAAATCGAGGCAACAGCGGCCCCGGCAGCAAGCACCAGCGGAAGCATGGTCTTTGTCGCGTCAGCAGCAGCAAGGCCCAGAAGCATTGCGGCAACTATTGTGACCACATAAGACTCAAACAGGTCAGCAGCCATGCCTGCGCAGTCTCCGACATTGTCTCCGACGTTGTCTGCAATAACTGCGGGGTTGCGCGGGTCGTCTTCGGGAATTCCCTTCTCAAGTTTTCCAACCAAGTCCGCACCGACGTCGGCTGCCTTGGTGTAGATTCCACCGCCTACACGCGCAAACAGCGACATGAGGGAAGCTCCAAACCCAAAGGCAATCAGCACAATGGTGTACTGTGCCGTGCCTTGGTTGAAGTAAATGATTGCAGAAAGCCCGATCAACCCAAGGCCTACGAGTGCAAGCCCGGTTACCGAGCCGCCCTTTACAGCAACTCCCAGCGCCTCAGCAAGGCCATTTTCAGCAGCCTTTGCAGTGCGCACGTTGGCGTTGACTGAAACAACCATGCCAACATAGCCGGCAATGGCTGAAAGCCCGACTCCAACTACGAACGCAACAGCAGGCGCCATGCCCACTACCACTCCGATAATTAGCGCAATCACAACTACAAGAGGCACAAGCGTCTTGTATTGCCTTGAAAGGTACGCCATGGCGCCTTCCTTGATTGCGGCAGAAATTGACTTCATTTTTTCAGTGCCAGCAGGAAGCTTAAGCACAGAATATGCCAAGTATGCAGCAAAAGCAAGGACGATTACTCCGGCTCCCGCTGTCATTGGCAGTACGTTCTCTAACATTTTTACACCCACCTAATTTCGGCTTTTCCTTGCGAAAAAGAAATACGCAAGTTCAGCCGTTAAACCCTAAAAATTGCTTTACTAATTATGAAAATCGGGGTTTAAATTCGTTGCAAAAGCGCCTGGAAATTGCATTGTTTTTTATACTCTTAACTTCCGCCTGGATGCAACTTCCAATAGGGTGACTCAGCGGGCCTGTTATCCGCATTACGACCTCTTTTATTCTCATAACCTAATTATTTTGAAGAAAAATGGAAAATAAGCGTCGTTCAGGCCAAGGCGCGTTTGAATACATCCTAATGCTGTCCGGAGTGCTGCTGATAGTCATTGGCATAATATTTGTGCTCACCGGCACGGTTTCAGGAACCGGCAACGCATTGAATTCACAGTCAAACACTTTCAGCTCATCTGTTTCCATTGACATAGTCAAGCAGTTTACCCCTAACCTTGCAATAGCCCATCCAACAGGCAACGTGCCTGACACTGATGTGTTTCCATGCTGTGTAAGCAACGGTGCAACTGAACAGTGCACTGCAATTAAGGACAATACTGCGGTGCTCTTTCACATGGATCAGTCTGCTGGAACGCAGGTACTAGACAACACCGTTGCAGCCCGTCACGGGACCTGCGTAGGCATGGGCGCAAACTGCCGCTGGGCTGCTGGAATGAGCGGCAATGGGGTGGACTTTCGGGGTGGTTCCGAAACAGTCCAATTGACAGGGTTAGCCGTTGATACTTCTGCAGGGCCGAAAAAGAACGCAGTCGAGTTCTGGATGTATTGGCGCGGTACTGAAGGCCAGATGCCTTTCGGATGGGGAAACGCGTACGACCTGTATTTTGCAGCAAGTTCGTTCGGTTTCAACAATGGGTGCAGCAACGTCGAAGGTTACGCCTACGCTGCCGATCTGGCCAACAATTGGCATCACGTGGTCGCGGTTTTCCCAAACGCCGAACCAGTAACGGATGCTTCCGCCGAATTGTGGATAGATGGTGTTAAGAAAACAATCACGCACCGCACTCCCGCTGTGAACCCAAACTGTGCGACAACCGTTACCACCAGCGCGTTCATCTCCGGCTGGGGTGCCGATGGCGGGTATAAGTTCAACGGGATTATAGACGAATTCGCCATCTATTCCAAGCCGCTTACTGCAACGCAGATACAGGCGCATTTTGCTGCAGGCGCGGCTAAGTTCTACAATCATTGCACGGTCACCGCACTGAACTGCCCGTCAGGAATGTTCAACCGCGGAAAAGGAGAATGCGCCTGAAAAAATAGTTTTTAGGTTCAGCCTTTGAACTTCAAAAGCAAAAACTCGTGGTCCTTTTCAAACTGGTCAATGTCCAGGTTTTCCTCGATTTCAAAATCCTGCGAAAGCGTCTTTTCAACCTGCGCAAAAATCTTCTTCGGGTCAGCTGCAGAGTCAATGCATCGTGCTTTCACAGCAAGCATCCCATAGCCGCCCTTTTTCAAAGCTGCTCTGGCGTTCCGAATCATCACATTTGCCTGCTCCGAGTCAGCAACATCCTCAAACACGACATCCACTTTTCCCTCAATCATATTTGCATACTTTTCAGGAGCCCTGGCATCCGCAAGTATGGGAAGCATGTTTTCGCGCTTTTGGCAGACAAAAATAAAATCCTCCATTGCAGACGCAGAAATTTCAACTCCATACAGGATGCCTTTCTTTCCAATCACATCAGACACAAAACTTGAAGTGATTCCGTTGGCAGCTCCCAAGTAAAGCACCGACGATCCGGGCTTGATTGGAAGGTTCTTCAGCCCCTTCACAATGGCAGCAGAGAGTTTGCTTCTGGAAGGCTCCCAAAACCGGTATTCCTCACCTTTTTCCTTCACAACGCGCTCGTCTGAAACCCGAAAGCCTTTCACTATGCTCTTGGTTGCAAGAAACCTCCTGCCCGAATTGTCAAAAGCCCAGTAGATTCCATCGAAGTTCTTGTCCTTTTCAAAATGAAACGAAGTCAAATCAAAACAACCCCTAAAGCATTGTAATCTTTCTTTCTGGCATAGAAAGTATAAGCGCTTTCTTATGCATAAGCGTCCCGACTTTTGCAACAACTGTGTCCCCGAGCATCTCAGTCAAGTGCTGCTCGTGCACATGGCCGCAAACAATCACGGCCGGCTTTTTTTCCAGCACAAAATCGCGGATTGCCTTGCTTCCAACATGATTCTTGCGAAGAGTCATGTCTCCCTGCGTGTCCCTTGCAGGAGAGTGGCTCACCAGTATGAATTCCTCTTTTTGCTCGACTGGCAACTCTGCAAGCTTCTTTGCAATCTCTTCTTCAGTATACTCGCAAACCGTGTTGAATGGCGTAATGGAACTTCCGCCCAGGCCGCAGAGTTTTACTCCCTTAAACGCAACACACTTTCCCGCTAGGCTGTGTTTTGTTTCTTCAAAAAAATCCTGCACGGTTTCAGGGTCGTTGTTTCCATGGACTGCAAAATAAGGGATTTTTGCCTTGTCCAGCTCTTCAAACAGCTCTTCTGCGTACGATACGCTTCCGCACGTGACGTCGCCTGCCAATATGATTGCATCCGGTTTGGCGGACTTGATGAAATCAAACAGGAATTGCCTTGCCTGAATTTCGCCATGCAGGTCTGAGACGCATAAAAAGTCCATCATAAAACGCCTTAGGCATTTGCATGCCAAAGAATTCGTTACTGTAATTATCAGCGAACCTTTAAAGTCAGTTGGGCTGTTGAATCATTCCAATTTCAGCTTTCGCTGGTCTCCACGATTTCCACTTTTATGATAAGGCAGCTCGCGCAGACGTGACGCACCACGCAGCCAGCCAAGAGCGCCCTTGTTTTCGGGATTGGTCTTTGCAGGCTTTTTTTTCATTTGCTTTTTGTATTCCTCTTGTTGCCTATTCATATTATGGTATTCATCAACTAGTTCGTCAAGCGTTTGCAGGGTTGGGTTTTTACCTGCAGTGCAATTTTCCCCAATTTTTCTTTCTGCCATCCTGTGGATTATTTCCGGCTCCAGGTCTATTCCGTGTTCAGCCTTCAGCTTGTGGCTGCTGAATTCCGCCCAGAATCGAGTATGTTCGGCGGATTTTTTTTGGTTTATTTCCCTAAGTTTATCCCAAATCTGGGAGTTGATGGGTTTGCCTGTTTTCTTATTGATGACTATGTCTTTATTTTTGATTTTTGAAATATGCTTCTCAACTAATTTTGTAATCTTGTTGTGGTTTTCGTCCTCAAAGACCAACTGGCGTATTTTCTCTCCGGTAATGCATTTGTTTTCGTCAGTTTGCTGTTTTTTTTCCAAAAAATGGATTGATCCAGGGCCCTTGCCAAATAGCGTCTCAGGCAGCCCATATCCTTTCAAAAGAAGCTTGTTGTACGCTTTTTTCATTTGCGGCATGTAATCGTTGGGTATTTGCGGTTCCAAACAGCTTATGATTTTAGCAGTAGTGTATTTGATTGGTTTGCTGGAAGCATGTTCGGTGCGTGGGTTTTCTGGCATCACCGGATGATTTTTGTTAAACCAATTTTGCAGTTTCCATCCCATGCTTTTCGCCCTAAAAAAATATTCTTAGGATAATCTGTGAGGGGGTATGTTTTCTTTCTTTCTGTTGACCAATCTGGGCGTTTTCCTTTAGAATCAGTGCAAACGCGCAAATAAGCGAACTGCGGTGTAGGAAGGTTTATATATCTAAATAGAATCATGATTGTATCGTGATTCAATCTCACGATTCGCGACACAATCGCGAATAGTAAACAATCATTCTGGAAATAAAAAGGTGCCGAAAATGGCTTTGGATGAAGAAATCGTATCCGATTATCATTCATTCAAGGAATCCATCAAGGATCCCGCCCTGACAACGGCGTATTACCTTTCCAAGATTTCCGATGAGAAGTCGTCGTTCAACCTCGTGTTGAGGGAAATCAACGCCAAGCTGGACCGCCTCGAGTTCCTCGAAAGGCGCGTGGCACAGCTTGAGGACATGATTGAAAAGAACTCGTCAAAGCCAAGCGCTCCGACAAGAACGGCCCCCCAAGGCCAGGCAATCGTGGCGGATATCGACGGCAACATATTAGAGTTCGTCAAGGAAAAAGGCAAGGTGATTGCCCAGGAAGTTGCTGACAAATTCGGCTACAAAGGAAAGAACGCCGCATGCGCGCGCCTCAACCGGCTCGCAACCTCCGGATTGCTTTCCAAAAAGCAAGCAGGCAGGAAGGTGTATTACCTTCCAATCGGGTAGGAATTGAAAAAAACAGTTTTGCGGCAAACCGCAAAAAGGAATCGCAACAAAAGCGAAACCAAATCAAAAGGAATCGCAATAAAATCACAGGAAAACAAAACTGGAATCGCAATAAAATCACAAACAGGAAAAATGGAATCACAGCAATCACAAAATCACGCGTAATTGTGCTTTCGAGCACAGTTCAACCCACCCCCCAAAAAATTCTGGGAGGGGCCTGCCAGCTCCTCCCCACTAATTCTTTTAACTCCTTGAATCAGCGCTGACCTTTTGAAATCCGAAGAATAAGTAATATTAAGCCCTTCTCAAACAATGACCTTATTAACGGTGATTTTTGTGAGACTTCCGAGATTAGATGAACAAGCCATCAAAAGGGTTTCTTCACTTCCTCTAAGGAAACGTGGTGCAGCCATCCGAAGGGAACAGACGAAGGCAGCCCGATCCGAGGTTATTCATGATGCCGAGAATACGTTAGGTTTCTCTCCATCAGAGATCACTTCTGCCATCAATGCTGCTGTAAAGAAGCTGTCTGGTGCACAACTTGACCGGTTTACAAATCGCATTGCGGATCTATCCACGAACCCATATTTTGGGTCTGGAGAAAGAAAGCTGATTGATTTGTACCAGCAGCGAGGGAAAATAGGCAAGCTTACTCCAAAGCACGTGCCCATGCTCATCAAGCACGCCCAGAAACTGCTGAAGGAATACCGTCCCGGCACTGCCTCGCAGATAATGAAAGTCGGTCTTCGTTATGGAGCGATAAACAAAGCGCATTCGAAACAATTCTTGACTGTTGCCGAGCAGATTGCGCGAGGCATTAAGTTTAACCCCGTCATGGTTCGTACTTATTCAACCATCTTTGAAGATAGCCTTCTTGATGAAGCGATTCAACGTGGCGTCCTTACGGAGAATCACGTAAAGCCCCTTATTGACTTGTCAAAAAAATATTCTGATTATCATCTGAGCGCATCATCTGCTTTCCTTAAAGCGGCAATAGCTGCCGGCAAGCTTGACCCGGCAAAGTACAAGGACGCATTCCTCAACACTGCAAGCCGCGGATATTATAAGTCTCCTCTTGAGCGCGCCGTGGTGCTTGCCCACGGGATAGAGTCGGGCGCCCTCAAGGCTTCGGATCCTGAAATAAGCAAGCTTTTTTCAGCTTACAAGCAAAAAGCAGATGTAGGCATATTGACGCTTGGGCACGGACCTGCAGAAGCCATACCTGTGCTTGCAAAGCGATTGGGAGTGAAGATTTCCAAGTCAGCATCAGCTGACTAATTCACGCTATTATTTGGGCTTCAACCAATCTTCCACAACTGGTATTATCTTTGCAACATCCTTGCCGTCAACAGTTTTCATTGCAGCTTTCTTTGCGATTTCCTTTGCGTTGAACGCAATGCTTAAGCCGGACTCTGCAAACATCGGCAAGTCCATGCTCCCGTCGCCTACGGATAGGGTGTGCGACTTGGGGATGCCGTGCTCCTGCTGAAGCTTGAAAACGATTGTGCCCTTGTCAACAACCCGAATGTCAACATCGCCAGTAAGCTTGCCGTTTTCCATCTTTAAGCTGTTGAATAGGAATTGGTCAACTGCGGAAAATTCCCGCCTGCTTGCCACTCGTGCGGCAACCGGGTTCAGGGAAGCGCTGATTATTGCAATGAAAAACCCGTGCGCTTTGAGAAACTCCATAGTTGGTGCAATGTTTTCCATTGCCTTGATGCTGTCTCCCAGCGTCATCAGGTTTTGGTAAGTCACGCCCTCAAGAAGGGTTGCGCGGTCGTGCAAAGCCTCCTCTAGAGGAAGCTCGCCGTTTACCACCATCTTGGTGATTTTGGACACTTGTGCGTGCATCCCGGCAAGCTCGGCAATAGCGTCAATGACCTCGCGGTCAATCAGCGTGGAGTCAAAGTCGAACGCTGCAAGGTATTTGTATTTGCCTTTGTCGGATGCCAAGATTGTTTTTCCCTCTTTCTTTTCCTATTGCCTTTTCGTAAACTTTGCCATCAAAAGCTCGCTTCGTGCGTGGTCAATTGACGAGCGCACCATGTCCTGCTTTTGCTTAAGCGGACCGATGATTGAAGTTGAGTACTTCAAAAGCATTATGTTGTCGTAAATGTCGTTCATGCGTCCAAAATAGTAGTTTGCCTCGTCGTCCTTGTCCTCTTTGAGGCAAATCTGTATTGCGCGCCTGATTTCGCCAACGCAGTCAGCAACCCCGCCCAAATAGGCAGTTACCGGCATGGAAAGGTCTTCGGGCGAGGGCAGGTCCTGGTGGTATGAAACCGCAAGGAAAGTCTTAATCTCGACGTACTCCTGGTAGCAGTGCTCGGTGATGTGTGAAAAGTCGTCGTCGAACTGGCGGATTTCAAGGACCAT
>JBAZHM010000017.1:0-15176 GCA_041652355.1 Candidatus Micrarchaeia archaeon
GCATACATTGCATTCTCTGCGCTTTTGGAGTTCTGGACCGGAGAGCTTGACAAAAAATGGGTCATAATCAACCTCATGGTCGTACTTGGGGCGCTTGCTGCAAACATCACGCAGCTTATCTACGTGGCAAACTCGCCTCTTGCAATCGGAAACGGCGTGCTGCTTCTTGCAGCGGCATTTGCTTTCGGCGCAATGCTTTTTGCAGCGTCACACTACAAGGTGATGAAAGAGATTGCCTCCCGCCTTGAGTTGAACGATGCAAACTCAAAGCTTGTTTTCCTTGGGATAGTGTTTGTTGCAGCAGCAGGAGTGATGGCATTCACTCCCCTTGGCTCGAAAGTCACATCCTACCTCAACTACGGTCTAAGCTTTGCAAAGCCGGACAGCGCAATCATGATGACAGTTGCAGAGGAAAGCTCGGCATCGGATGCAATGGACGCAAGCTCTTACGGAGTATTTTCGTACCTGCTTTCGCCAAGAAACCTGCTCATGCTGACCGCGCTTCTTGCCTATTTGTTCATGCTCATAACGCTGTGGAAAAAACGCCACAAAAAAGCTGCACTGGCTTCGCTTGCGATACTGCTTTTCGTGTTCGTTTTCAACACGCAATTTGACGAGCTTGCGCTTGCAGCGGCAACTCCGCTTGGGCTTGGCGGAATGGCTTCGTTCGTGGCAGCAAATGACATCTTCTACTACATGGGGCTTGCCATCATCTCAACCATGGTCACGTACATCTTTTCGGACAAGAAGAACCAGCTTCCGCTGCTGTTCATCCTGATATTCTTCCCAATATCATTCATCGGAATGCACAAGACAAAGTACATGGTTCACCTTGCAACCTCGTTGCCGATTGCAGTCGGGTTCCTGCTTTTTCTTTTGTGGGAGCTTTTCGAGTTTTTCGCCCACGGCGGTGCAAATGAAATATCCGCGGGTTTCAAAAAATTCGGCCACATTGCAGTGCTTGCAATTGCTGCAATACTTGTGCTTGCACAGTTTGCAAACGCAGTAGGCTCGCCCATGAAAGTTGGCTGTGACGAAACCGCCTGGGGCAAGTCGTTGAACAGCTTCACTGCAAACATCCCAACTTCCATCTCACCAGTTTCGTCCAAAATCAACAACCTGTGCTACCAGCGCATGGGAGAGGACTGGCGCGACGCGATGACTTGGATGAGCATTAACTTGGAAGATGACGACCGCGTCCTTTCATGGTGGGACTACGGCCACTGGACTACATTCCTTGCAAAGAAAAAGACAGTCACTGACCCGGGCAATGCATACCCTGAATACAACCAGCAGGTTGCGCGTGCGCTTGTCAACGGACCGGCATCCGAGCTTATTGACGTTATGAAGTACCACAACGCAACGTACCTCATGATTGACTCTGAGCTCATCTCAAAGTGGGGCGCGCTGAACTTCCTTGGAAGCACCTATGCCGGGCTATACCGCGAGCCTAACCCCGCAAACAACATCAACGTTACTCCTGCTGCGGATTGGACCAAGGGGCCGGGCGCATCAACCTGGGAGCTTGAACACTCGTTCGAGTTCATATACCCGACTTACACAGCTGAAGAAGGCGGGCAGCCGGTGCGCATGAGCTGCCCGGGGCTGATTGAGCGGGCGGCATATTATTCACAGCTTTCAGGCCAGCTATATTGCGCAAGCGCCGGAGCAAACAACACAATAAACCTGTTCTTGCTTCGCAATGCCGCAGGCGACCAAATACAGCTGAAGAACCCGAAAGTGCTGCAAATTGGAAGCGGAACTCCCGTAGCCTATTCATCTATCGGAACCTCGGGCGGCACAGATGTGTACATCAACACCAACGCCGCTGCGCTCAACCTCAACCCGGACTTGGAGACGCTTTCCAACGGCACGAAAAAAAGCAGCCTCTTTAACGCACCGTACGTGCAGCTTTTCTTTTATGAAAAGCTTGACGGGTTCGAGCTTGTGCACAAGTCAACCAACGGCGGCGTGAAGATATTCAGGCGCGTGGCATAAGTCCGCCTAACCTCTTTTTTTTTCTTTTTAAACTCGAGTAAACTTTGGGCCGTTCGTGCCATTTTTATTTATACACCCAATCATTACACTCGGTGGTTCTGATGAAAGGGAGATTTTGTATTGGAGTGGCTTTCGTGGTGTTGCTTGCGGCATCATTTGCAACAGCCGCGCTTTCCTGGATAAGCTCAACAGATATCAACTTGACTGCGATTTCAGGCAACAGCGCTGAATACCAAGGTGATGCCCTTGCCGGAAGCACGTTCACTTATCCAGCGTACGCCAACCCCAAAATCGGCTTCACTGTTTCTGCCACGGTTGACAATGAAAACATAATCAAATACATTGCAATCAAACCCAGCGCGTCTTGCTCGGAAGACATCAATGACGACGGGTCATACGACGGCCCGATATACACCGCCAACTCGCACACGATAAACTGGGGCTGTTATTTTATACTTTCTTTCCGGACAGTTGGAGTAGGAAGCACAAAAATTCACATTGTTGAGAAGCGTTATGACACGATTTCAAAAACATACTCTTCAGCCCCCATCTTACACGCACTGGTGCGGGTCTCGAATTCCGCTGGCACTAACATTGTGACCGCAATCCCATACACCACCACAACGCCAACTGCATCGCCAGTCTGTATTGAAAGCAGTTCAACCCCGTTTTATTATTGCTGCGGGGCAGGAATGCGCTGTGCCAAAATATGCAAGAACGGGGCATATGTCGAGGAAAAAATCGCCCACCCCGGATGCAATATTGCCACTGCAACTCCAAGTGCTTACCCTACACCCGTGTCGCTTGCAACTACCAAATACGTCAAGGCTGGAGAGGAGTTCAAAATCATAGAATACTCCAACCCAAGCACAGGCTATGACTGGCAGGTTACCGTTGCAAACCCGGAGATAGTTGCATACAGCGGCGCGAAAGGAATTGACTGCAACACGCAGGTTACTGACCCAAACACGAACATAACCGCAGTAAGCGTCGGGGGCGGATGCAACTATGCATATTACTTCAAAGCACTGGCAACAGGCACCACATACGTCAAGATGAACTACATGCGCTCATGGGACTCTTCGTCAGTTGCAAAATCCAAGCAGGTCGTTGTCGTGGTCAACGGGGAACAGCCTTACATTACGGTCACTCCGACAAGTACCTCAAACTGCAAGGAAGGCGAGTATGCACCCAAGTACTGCTGTGCTGATGGCATAATGTGCACAAAAACATGCCGCAACGGCGTTTTTGTCGATGAAAAGGTAGAATCTGCAGACTGCAAGAAAACAGTGGTCACCCAGCCTTCGGCAACCCCAGTCTCTGCGCCAATGCAGGAGGTCGGGTCAACATTCGACATAAAAATGCAGAAGGGCTGGAACCTGTTCTCCGTGCCCGCAACTTATGCAAAATTGGCAAAGAACACATGCAGCCGCGACCGCATCTACTACTACAACACCGGCGCTGGAAAATATGAAACGAAAGACCTCAAATTGATAAACTGGCCAAGGGCGCACTGGTTCTACTCCACTGAAGACTGCGTAGTGGCGTTCGAAACAATCTCACCTTTCAGAATGGACAACTTCAAAGCCGAACTCAAGGCCGGCTGGAACATGGTGAGCGCACCTTATGGCGATTTTGTCAAGGCAAGCAAGTGCGAAAAAGTCCCTACATCAAATGGCGGCGCTGAAGATAAGTGCTATTCATACGCAGAATACACTCCGTTAAAGATTGACGACTACAAAGGATCGTGCAGCATAACCGCAGCATACTCGTTTGACCCGCAAGCAAACAACTGGGTGAAGGCGGATGCGCTTGAGTATAAGAAAGGCTACTTCATCAAGGTGACGGAAAACTGCAAGATGTACGCGCCGGATGAAACAACCACGATTCCTGCGCTGCCGGAATAAGCAGTTAAATGCGGCCGGAATCAAGCCCCGGTCGCTTCTTTTTCTTTTTTTAAAAAATACTACCCGAAAATAAGTAAAAATGTTTTTTATGAGCAAATAAATACCCCCATACATTATTTTGTTTGGGTAGCTGGCTTTGCCAGCTTTGGGGGTTGTAAAAATGAACAAGCCAACTTTAGTTCTAACCTTTTTGTTTGCATTTTTGATGCCAGTTGCATTTGCAAACACGGTAATTACCGCGTCAGCATCCGCGCCAGTTTACGGTCCGGGCGACCTCATAATAGTGCAAGGCTACGCATACAGCGGCACAAACATTTCAACAAATCAGAATGTGGCGCTTGCAATATCCAACGCAACGGGCACAGTAAACTCGTCCTCCGGTTCCCCCACCGATAGTGACGGCTTCTTCAACGCATCCATCCTCGCGCCCACAGGCACTGGAGACTACAACGTCACAATAACAGTAGGCGACGGTTCCGCAATCTTCCCAATATCAATATCCGATGCAAGCGAAACGCGCATGTTCTTTGTCAACTCAACCGAAGGCTACATGACTGCGCTGCTCAGTTCGCCATGCGCTTACGATTACAACGCAACTGAGATAACCGGAGACGTCACTTGCGGCTCGTTTGACTATGACAGCAAGACGTACTACGTCCTTGCGCAGAAACCCAATGCAACATACGACACGCTTTTTGTAGATGATGACAACATATTCAACTTTACTGCAGCAGAAACCGACTCGTCAGTCCAAAAATATCTTGTGGAAAACACTGGCGTTGACCTTGGCACTGCAGGCGCAACTGTCGCATACATAGACCCATATGGAGGCGAGGCGGACTTTGTCAGGACGATTTCGCCATCATTTCTTGGCAGTGATGGGGACACCGCAACGCTTGTTGCAATAGTGCTCAACTCAACTGGCGGCCCCATTTCACAAACCCGAAACACTACATTCTACTTCCGCAACTCAACAGGACAGCTTGAGGGAGTTGGCACGGCATACAACTCAACCGGCGCGACAAGCGGGCTTGTTGCACTTTCGTTTGATGTTTCCACCACAGGCGGAGTGCACTTCATTCAGTCCGGCCGAAGCCAGATTTCATACAAGGTCAACAAGTTCCTTTTGCGCCCCACCATCCGCGACTCTGAAGGAAACGACATATCATTTACATCACCAGGCTCTGCGCTTACATTAGTGGCATCAGTAATCACGCAGTCAACTCAGACTCCAATCTCAACTGCAAACGCTTCGGTGCGCATCAACGGCCCCAATGGCAACTACACTTTGCTTGACCTTGCGTACAATTCAACAACCCAAATTTACGAAGCATCATACAACGTGCCTTCGCAGGTGGGAGTTTACAAGGCGGAGTTTTCCGCAACGTACAACGGTTCTGCTTCGGCTGGCGCAATCCCGTTCGAGGTCAGCTCGTTTGACATGATAGTCAAGCCAATCTCAAAGGGAAAAGACGGCGCGGGCCAGGGATTCCCGGTAAACGAGCCAGGAATGATACTTGTGGGAGCGCGCAACCTCTCTAATGGAGCGTTCGTCAACATGACATCCGCAACAAACAACTGCGACCCGGCATACCTCCAGCTTCTTGGAATGTATGATGCGGCGGGCACAGACAAAATTGGCAACCTTACTACAATGATTTCGTGGCTTGGCCAGACTTACAGCACTCCGATTTCAAATTTCAGCACGTTCATTTCCCAGATGAGCGAAGGCTCGGAAGTAATGGAGCCTGAAATCCTGGAGGCTTTTGAAAGCATTGCAGGAGCAGGCGCGTGTGCAATAGTATTTGCAGCGCCTTCAACTGCCGGCGTATACACTGCAAAAGTCAACACCACGATTGCAGGAGTTAACAAAATCACGATGGAAACCGTGCGCGTGCAGAGCTTCTTTGTAGACGCATTCCCGATGAGCTCGCGCGGAGGATTCCAGCCAACGTTCTCGCCCGGACAAAGGGTATACTTGGGAGTAAACGCGTACGACCCGCAATCAGGCTCGCCTATTGCTGCGAGCAACATCACGGATGTCCAACTTGTCGAGGTAGTGACCGAATCAGGAGTTACGGTTACTTCAAAGATGCTCAGCGTCTTATCAAACGGCACTACTGCAGGCTTCCGTACAATATCGTTTGTCGCAAACGACTCGATAATGGGCCAGCACTTTGTGCGCCTGAAAATCAAGGCAGACATTAATGGCACTGTGCAGGAAGCGCTGGGCGAGGGATTCTTCAACGAGCAGCTATACCGCACTTGGGCACAGCCAGTAAGCAACAATGGCGACATGAAAATGGCATTCGGAGGAACGGACAACATCACGCTCAAAGTGCAGGTGCGCGACTCCTCAGGAGTAACCGGGCAGTCGGGAATTACCGTTTCGCTTTCGTCTGTAACCAACATGAACACGTTCCAGAACGTCAACACCACGACGTCGCAATCGTGCACCACCATCTCAGACGGCACGTGCCAGCTTAGCGTCAACAACACCGTGCCTTGGAAGTCAGGAGGGTACAACGTGCGCATCAAGATTAAGGACTCAAACAACAACACAGACTACGGCTACGGCTGGTTCCAGGTAAGCAACTTCATGTTCTGGGCTTACACTGAAAACTTCGAGACATCAACAACAGAAAACATCACATTCAATCTCTCGGCAAGCTATTCCAACAACACTGCGTTGAATGGCACTGCAGTAATTGACAAAGTCATGTACTTTGGCTCCATGGACTCGTGGAGTTCGCCAACTGTTGCAAATGGCAGCATCAACGCGGAAGGAACAATCACTGACGGTCAGGGCAGCATAGTGCTTCCAGCCGGCTCTGTAAGGCAGTCGGGCCAGTACGCGGCAGTAATCACTGCAACGGCAAACGGGATGACTGAAACTGCACAGGCGTGGTTTATGTCAAAGCCGTTCACTTTGTTTGCGCAGCCTGCAGATGGCAACAACTGGGAAAACTCATACGGAGTTGATGTTACGGTTACATACACGGTAACCGGCTTTGACTCAACCAACTGGGCCACTTGGCCGCCAACAGGAGTTGGGCACAACCTATCATCAGCATACGTTGCATCGATTGAGAAGTCGGGATTCTGGGGGCAATCGTACAAGAAAAGAAGCGACCTGCAGACCCAGAATGCGATGACTTCAACTTGCGCTGCAAACCAATGCAACCTCTCATTCAACACTACTGGATTTGCACAGGGAGAATATATGGTGCGCATTGCTGCCAATGACAGCCAAGGCGCTAAAGGGGAATACTACACGAACGTGCGAATCAAGGTGCTTTCGATCAACATACCCGGCATGCTGCAAGGCTCTGATGGAGTGATGATAAGCAAGGAATACCCGTCAACCAATGCAACAAGCATTACACTCACAGGCAGCTGCGGGTCTTCTGACGCGAATATTGACACGCCGCTTGAACCTGCAAACGTGACCAACTGCAAGTTCGATGCAGTGCGAATGGTGAACAAGTCTTATGTAAAGCTTGCCGATGGAGGCACGTTTGTCAACCCATACAATTACACTTGCTTGCTTTTGGACAAGGGCAACAGGAGGCTGTATGTTGCAAACAACAACGTAAACTGCACGATGTGGGAAAACGGGACAGTTGAAAATGCAAACTTCACAGTAGTTCCGATGGCACTCAACATCACCCAAAACGACACGTTCCTTGACGCTTCCGGAAACAACTGGACAGTAACAAGCATCGATTTTGACAACAACAAAGTGTACTTCCAAAGCACGCTTGGAGTTATCATGACGTTGCCAAACTACCCGGTGGATGGCAACCAGAACAACCTGCAAAACCTTACTTACTACGCCAAAATCAACCAGTCGCTTTCAAAATCCGGCACCTTCTATTACAGCAAGAACAACAACGAAATGCTGCGCGACAGTGATTGGGACCGAGTTGACCTGAATGGAAATGGCAACTACAACCAAGACTGGTACCCGCTGGTGCTTGCAGACCCAACAGTAGCAGGAAGATACGACACTCTAATCACGTCCAATGTTTTGGATGACTTCCTGTCAGCAACTGCAAATGTCACAGTAGCAGGACCGAACACCGTTGATGCAATCAATTACACGAAAAACGCGACAACCCAGACGTACTTGTTGTCAATAAAATTCGCCACCTCAACAGCAGGTGCGAGCGTGTTCAAAATATACCTTGCATCCAACAACCCCGGTTGGGGTGGCGGCCAGAGCCTTGGACGGTTCAAGCCCGATTCCATAATCAAAGTGCCAGTAATCATCACATCACCATCAAACAGGTCTCAAATCAAGAACAACATGCCTGTGCGCGTGAGCGCAATCTCAAAGCAAGGAGGCATGAACACGGGAACTGGAAGCTCTTCAAACTTGGTTGCAATGAACAGCACTAACTGCCTTGGCAACAAAAACGTCACTGGAATGTGCGCGTACGGCCCGTCATCATCTGGGCTTGCGATAATACCAATCAACGCAAGCACGCTTGGAGTTGACACCGGTCAATATCGGTTTGTTGTTGAAGCATGCGACATGACTATAGACGAGGACTGCTCAAGCGAGGAAGCCTGGATTGGCATGAGCACGGACTGGGAGAACCCGCAGGTGGAACTGAGAAACTTCGAAGTGTCCGGCCAGTTTGGAAAGGCAGGTGCAATCAACTCGCTGATATCAATCTCGCAAGCAGCAGAAACCATGACCGAGCTTATTTCAGAAGACATACCACTCAACGGCACAGTATACGGACAGCGCGGCTGGTGCCAACAATGGAATGCCATCGAGTGTGCAAGGCCGATGGTGTGGGGCCCTGGAGGCAACGCGTTCCGCAACCTCGTGATATTCGAAAACGACACGTGGGTGATTGACTCGAACAATGACGGGAACTACGGCGGAGAGTTAGCAATAAACATCTCGAATGCCACCACCGGAGTAATGACAGTACCGCTTGTGGGCGAGCGCAACATACGCATAATGCTCAACATCAGCGGATACGACTACCCATCGTTCAATTACACTCTCGCGTGGCCGTACATAGTTGAGGACTACCAGAACTTGTCCAGTGACTGGGATAAGATAGTCCACGTCGCAAACGGCACCGAAGGGTGGAACCTCCTGCTTACCAACACCATTGGCAGGCAGACTCAGGAGGACTCATGGGGTGGAAGCTGGGGACCGTTCGACTCCGCTTACTTGGTCAGCTCGATCAATGCAACCATTTACAATGACAACATCTCGCAGAACAACCTCAGCATTGGCACGGTGCTCCCGCTGCTAAACAAGGCGGTGATTAAGGCCCAGAAATGGGAGAGCAGCGTGGTGCTTACGAACGTCACGTTTGGTGGCGTCGCGCCGCGAGGAATCCAGAGCTGCGACGCACCCATATACTACGTGGCGAACTTCACCGAGCAGTCGGCCGGGGTAAGCATGAGCACCAATGGCAACAGCATGTTCGAGTCGCTGGGCAACCGGACATACTACGCTTTGTTCTTCGACCAGAGATGCGATGGTGCAAACCAGATGACTACTGCCATGATAGTGCCTGATGAGCCGGACTTTTCGCAAAACAGCGGGAACGACCAAAACAACCAAAAATTCTGGATTGAAATCGGCTCGGAGTATGGCTGGCCGGTTCGCATAAACCGCATCGACACCTCCAACGAGAGCAACATCCGCGCCAACCTGTTCAGGCAGAACTACGGACCATTTGCATCCAACGAGACGCTCAGCATGCTTGTGACTGCAAGGTACTTTGACGGATTGCCGGTGAATGGCAACGTCAGCGTGCAGGAAATCATTGGCTATGACTACAGCTCCAACATGGGCGAAGACAAGATGGGTGGCGGCGGCTCCAAGGACGGTGGAAACATGATGATGTCTGACCCGGTTGAAGTCGTGCAGAACGTGTCCGGCTTTGCGACGATTTCCAACGGCGAGGGATTCCTCAACCTGAACATCTCAAACTTGACGGGCAGCTATTACAACGCCAAGTTTGTGGTATACGAGAGCCTTGGAGGTGCAAAGGAAATCATCACCAACGACATTCCCACAATGTCCGGGATGAACTCCGGCGGGCCCTGCATTGGCTCGTGCGGAGACATGGGCGGTCAAGGAGGCCAGGGTGGAAACGGCAGCAGCATCGACTTGAGCATCCGCGACATTGACCGCAACGCTACTGACTACTGGATGGAAGTGTGCAACCTTGGAGGAAACATTGACGGCGCCTTTGCTGTGAACATGACTTTCGATGTCACAGGCGCACCGTCAAACAATACTGAAGTCGGCACATTCGAGCCAGTATTTAGTGCAGGAAGCTGCAAGAACATGACTGTGGCTTGCTCTGAAATACAAGGCCAAGGTCCGCCATGCGCAGGCGCGCCGGTTAATGTCACAGTACACGGCTATGCAGACGCGTTCCACAACCTCAATGAGGCAAATACGGAAAATAATGCCGGTTGGGCGTTTATTCCCCAATAAACTTCTAAGGTGACATTGAACATGACACACGCAAACTTTGCACAAAAAATCCTCCTCTCCCTTTTTGTTTTTTTGGGCGTATTCGCCTCAACAGCAATGGCAGCAACCATATCAACTTCGATTGGAAGCTACCAGACGGACTTGTACAAAAATGACGTCATCTCCGTGCCGGTGACAGTTACCCTTTCAAACCTTACTGGCTCGGTTACGGTGACTGTTGCGCCAAAGAGCGGGCTTACGTGCTCTACTTGCAGCAACACGCTCACGTTCTCAGCAGCTGGCACGCAGTCAACCTCATTTTCGCTGACTGCATCGCAAACCGGAACGTACACCAGCCCGTTCACAGTGACTGCAACGCAGGAAAGCACCACTGGAACTGCAACTGGCTCAAACACAATTACAGTTTCTGAAATCCCATCATGGACTCTTGGGCTTGCATCAAGCAGGAGCACAATTACCGCAGGCCAGACTGCAACAATTACTTTGACTATCGCAACATTCGGCACCCACACTGGAACAAGCGCAACCATTTCAATCCCGTCGGGCTGGACTCTGTCTTCCGGAAGCTCAACGCAGACAATAGGCACCATTACCGGCACAGCCACTGCAACCTGGGTAGTGACTGCAGGCTCTTCAGTATCCTCAAGCAACACAGTAAGCGTTGCTGTTGGCTCAACAAGCCCGTCCAAAAGCGAGTCAACTTCAGTGGCAATAACCGGCACATCCTCATCAAGCAACTCGCCCGGCTCAAGTGGCTCATCATCTTCAACTCCAACGCCAGTGCCAAATGCCACAGTGCAAGCCACTGCAACACCAACTGCATCCGCAACACCCGCAGCATCAGCAACACCAAGGATAACAGCCCAGCCGACAACAACACCAACAACCATTCCCCTTGGCTCTGGCGGTAGCGTGACTGGAAACATCGGCACAACACAAAGCACTTTTGTCCTAACATACACTGCGCCTGCTGGAGGATTCTCTGGAACCCTCACATACCGGCTTCCGTTCAGCTTTGCTGACTACAAAGCAGGATTGATTACGTTCAGCCCTACTCCGGCTTCAGTAACCGAAGGCAGCGTGGTTGCGGCGTGGGACGTAAACTTGAAGGCGAATGAAAAGTTCGGCTCCACCGTGAACGTAAACAAGAAAGTTGAAGCAACTGTGCTTTCCCAGTTCACTGCACCGACTGCATCTTCAAAGCCACCAGCCGGAGCGGCAACCGCAGCCCCAACCCAGGCTGGACAGCAAGGCACAGCAACAGGCACCAAGTCAGGCGGGCTTGACACTACAACAACACTTGTTGGAATACTCCTGCTTGCAATAATTGCAATCGGAATTTACTTCTACATTGGAAAGAAGAAATAAACAGCAAGGATGCTGGTGCGCATCCAACTCTTTTCTTTTTCTTCCTCTTTTGTTTTGAATCCTTTTTCCGTTTATTTTTTCTCTTTTGCTTTTCTTTTTCCATTTATTTTTCTTCTTTTTTCCAAAGACATTATTTTTAACAAAGCAGAGCCATTGCTTTGCTTGAGGACCCAACAATCCAAGAGGCGACAAAAGTATGGCATTCGAGCACAAAGTAAAGCAACTTCCATTTGCGTACGGCTCGCAGAAAGGAATCAGCGAGACTACTGACAAGCGCCACCACGACACGCATTATGCGGGCTATGTGACCAAGAGAAATGAGGTCGAACAGAAGCTTGCCGCTGCGGACAAGTCCAAGGCTAATGCCAATTATAGCGAGTTCGGCGAGCTGAAACGCAAGGAAACTTTCAACGCTTCAGGACAAATCTTGCACGAACTCTATTGGGACATGCTTGGCGGAGACGGCACGCTTGACCCGAATTCTGCAATCGGAAAATCCATCGTAGAAGAATTCGGCTCTTTTGAGAACTGGAAAGCGGACATGGTCGCAACTGCAAAAGCCTCAACTGGCTGGGCAATACTCTGCCTTGACCCGTCCGATGGCAGGCTGCACAATTACCTCTGCGACTCGCACAACTTTGGCGCAGTGTGGGGCGCAATCCCGCTTCTTGCACTTGATGTTTTCGAGCACGCATATTACAGCGACTACGGCCCGGACCGCGCAAAGTACATCGAGGCCTACCTTTCAAACGTAGACTGGAAGAAAATGGGTGGCATCAAGTTCCAGGCGCATGCGGCGAAGTTTGGTAGGAAATAAAACAGTAAAGGAAGTTTTTAGGATGACGCAGGCAATCCGCGTCATGCAAAGGTCTTTGCCACTGTTTCCAACGCAGCTGACTTGGCGTGGCTGCAGAACCTGCTTCAAATTGGTGCTTTGACCTATAGGGCAAATAATCCGTTGCATTCACGTATGTCCTCCCTATGAACTAAAGCCTACAAGAAAATGCGCGAAAAGTGTTTCTCTGAGGAAACGGAAAATGCCTAAAGCGTTTCCTATAAGAAACACTTTTTAAGGTGGCTTTTCATAAGAATTTGGTTATTCCCATGAAAGTCGAGGAGTTCAAGAGAATATTGGCGGAGTGGCTGGAGCGGCCGTTACCCGTGGCAATTGAGCGCCAGGCAATAATCAATCCCAACGCCAAGACAATAACAGCAATCATAGGCCCCCGTCGGGTTGGTAAGACGTTTTTGATGCTGGATTGCATCCGCAGGCTAAGGATTGCGCGTGACGAGGTCATTTTCATCGACTTTGAGGACAACCGCCTTGCAGGCATAAGCCCGGTTGAACTTGACGACTTGTTCGTGGCCTGGAGGGAACTTACAGGAAAGGAGGCACTTTACGTTTTTCTTGACGAGGTCCAGGAGGCGCCGCATTGGGAAAAGTTCGTGCGCAAGCTGCACAACACCGGCAAATGCACGTTGGTAGTTAGCGGCTCCTCCTCGAAGCTTTTGGGCCGCGAAATTGCAACTGCGCTTCGCGGCAGGTACGCAAGCACCCTGCTTTTGCCATTCTCGTTTTCAGAGTTCCTGCGGTTGAAGGGCTTTGCATATAACGCAAGGACGGTAGAATATTCCAAAACCCGGGGGGACATGCTCCGGCTTTTTGGAAAATATCTGGAGACAGGAGGTTTTCCGCAGATTGCAGCATGCGAAGACCCGGCTGAAATGAAGACCCTTGCAAGAGCCTATTTTGACACTACATTCTACCGCGACGTGGTTGAACGCAACGCTGTTGGCAGGACTGATGTGATGGAACTGCTTATGAACCACTTCCTTGACTCCAACGCCGCTTTGTTTTCAGTCTCCTCGTTTACCCGCGGCCTGGCCGGCAGGGGCGTGCTGACAAGCAAGAAGACTGTTTCGCTTTATTTTCGGCACTTGCAGGAAGCGTTCTTCGTGTTCGGGGTTGAGAAATTTTCGTACTCGCAAAAAGTGCGCACAGCCAACCCGGTGAAGGCATACCTTCTGGACAACGGGTTCCAGACGCTTCTTGCGCCCTCCCCTTCCCCGAACTTGGGCCGGCGGCTTGAGGCTGCAGTGCTGCATGAGCTTAAGCGGCAAGGCTTTGACGTGTTTTACCACAAGGAAAGCTTTGAATGCGACTTTGTGGTTGCCAGGGGCTCGCGGCCACTCTGCGTCATCCAGGTAGCTTACAAGCTGAACGAAACCGATCGCAAGCGGGAGCTTTCCGGGCTTGCTGAGGCGATGGAAAAACTTGGCGTGCCCGGATGGGTGATCACTTACGACCAGGGCGGGACTATTGAATTTAAGGGTCGCAAGGTGCGCCTAATACCCGGCCACCGGTTTTTGCTGCAGGGGTTGCCGGAACTGGCCGGATGAAAATGCGGAAGAATCTTCCAGTTTTGTATAACACTGTTTTTCGTGTTATATACAACAAGTTCTACGACGTAAAACCATTGACAGCATGTAAAGTCCGGGTCAGGATTCGGCGGCGTTTCAAAGTTTTCCATAATCCCGTCGATTTCCTTTGCAGAATGAATGTCTCCAGAAAGCATTATACTTGATTCATCGTAATGAAAATATTTATATACTTTCTTCCATTATGATTTACTATGTTGAAGGATGTTGTTCTGGCGCAGAAGGCGGAGCTTGAGAGGGCCTTTGAAGAGCAATACGTTGAGCGCGACGTGACGTCATTTTCCCTCAAGCACGACCTGATCAAGGTCATCATAGGCCCTCGGAGAGCCGGAAAGTCGTTTTTCGTCACGCACGCCCTTCGTCACGCTGTAAACTTCGGCTACGCTAATTTTGACAACGAAGCCCTTGTTGGCATGGAGGACTACGACGAGCTCATCTCCGAGATAGGCCAGGCTTACGGCCAGCCGAAGGTCCTGTTTTTTGATGAGATACAGAACCTCCCTAGATGGGAGTTGTTCGTGAACCGGCTGCAAAGGCAGGGGTATAACCTGATTCTCACAGGAAGCAATTCCAAGCTCCTAAGCAAGGAACTCGCAACGCACCTCACCGGCAGGCACATTCCTACGACGGTACTCACGTTCTCCTTTTTGGAATACCTGCGTGCAAAAAAAGTCAGCACCGGCACGTTGACTTCTCAGCAGAAGGAGGAGCTTTTGATGAAATACCTCCAGTCGGGCGGCTACCCGGAAACCGTGACAAAAAACCTGGATGCGAAACAATACCTCGGCGTCCTATTCGAGTCGATCCTCTACAAAGACATAATAAAACGCCACAACATACGGAAGGGCCCTGAAATAGAAAAGCTCGCGTCGTTTTTGCTTTCCAACATAGCCTCCGAATCATCCCATTTATCGCTGGCTGATGCAGTCGGCATTGGGAGCAGCACAACTGCCCAGAAATACTTTGGTTTCCTTGAGGAAGCGTAC
>JBAZHM010000018.1:0-14368 GCA_041652355.1 Candidatus Micrarchaeia archaeon
TGGCGCAAAGTATATAAAGGAGGATGAATTAAGCTTATTTACGTGGTAAATAGGGAGGCGATGGAAGAGAAAAAGAAAAGTGGTAACTAAAAAAGATTAGAACAGAGTGGGAGGAGAGGTATAAGGCAAAACCCCAAGGAGGCAATCCTATAGAACTCGTTTGAGCCTAGTACCCTCATCCACTACCAATTTAAGAATTCGGTGGATAATTATCTGGGATTTCCTTATTTATAAATTTTTCTGTCTACTGGAAGGCAACTAAAAGTTGCTTTTTAGACTCATTTTGACTCCTTTTTTACTTGTGAGAGTATTGTAGCCTTCTTTGGGCTTTCCGCAAGGGCAATCTCAAGCACTTCATAGAAGCTTGATACGGGTATTATCTTTAGTTTTGCCTGGCGTTCCTTGCTCAAGATGATGTCCTGGCTGTTTGCCTTGGGCACGATTATGGTGTTAATCCCTGCATCCATTGCAGCTTCTGCTTTGTACGTCACCCCGCCTACTGGCAGAACATCTCCGCGCACTGAAAGCGAGCCGGTCATTGCAACGTCCTGCCTAATTGGAGCGTCTTCAAGTGCGGATATGACTGCGGTTGCAACTGATACGCTTGCAGAGTCGCCCTCCACGCCCTCATAGGTTTGGAGGAATTGAATGTGGATGTCAAAGTTTGAAGTATCCTTTCCAAGGTGCTTTTTGAGGATGGCGCTGACGTTCTTAACAGCCTCTTCAGCAATCTTTCCAAGCTTGCCTGTTGCTATAATCTTGCCCTCATTCTTGCTTCCAGCAGGCGCTATTTCAGCAACAATAGGCAGGGCAATGCCAGCATCACCCATCACAGCCAGGCCGTTGACTCTTCCTATGCTTGAGCCTGTGTTTTGGAACACGCGGTATTCCTTTCTCATGTCAAGCTCGTATTGGGTAGCCTGCTGCTCCAGCGTCCTTGCAAGCCTCTTGGCGTCGATGACGTGCTGCTTTTCAACAAGTGTTGCGCCGCGTTCGCGTGCAAGGTCTCCAGCAGCCCTGACTAAGCCTCCAAGCTCACGGAGCCTCAAAGTAAGCTTGTTCTTGCGTCCGGCCCTTCTTCGGGCTTCCAAAAGCACTTCCTCTACTGCCTCGCGGCTAAAGTGTGGAATTTTATTGTCCTTGGTGACTTCCTGGGCTACAAACACCGCAAACTTGTTGCGGTTTTCCTCATTATCATCAATGGACTCTTCCATGTATACTTCGTAGCCGTAGCCGCGGATGCGAGAGCGCAGCGCAGGGTGCATCTTTGCAACGTCCTGGTAGTTTCCTGCTGCAACCAATATGAAATCACAAGGAACCGGCTCGGTTTTTACCAGTGCTCCGGAGCTCATCTCCGACTGCCCGGTAATCCCGTACTTTTTCTCCTGCATCGCAGTCAAAAGCTCCTGCTGTGCCTTGGGCCTTAGGGTGCTTGCCTCGTCTATGAACAAAATGCCCTTGTGGGCTTTGTGAATGAATCCTGCCTCTACCCTCATGTGCGCCGGGGTTCCAAGGCCGCCTGACTGGAACGGGTCGTGCCTTACGTCACCCAAAAGCGCTCCCGCCTTGGAGCCAGTCGCATCCACGAATGGCGCTTTCTTCTTAGTGTGGTTGTCTATCAGAATCTTGAGCGAGTCTCCAGCATCAGTCATGCGCTGCCTTCCAACCGAAGTTGCAAACAGCATTGCCGCGCCAAGGATGAACATTCCTACAAGCATTGCAGCAACCAAGTTGATGTGAATTCCCATCCCGGGCATTACAAAGAGTATGATTGCAGTTGAGATTACCAAAAACACTGCCAAAAGCAGGTTGATGTTGCCGCCCATTGCCTTGCCTTTCATCTTTTCAGCCTGGAGGATTTTCTTGCCATCCCCTGCCTTGACTACTTTTACCCGAGGCACGTTCTCATCTTCGGGGTTGTATGCAACTATGATATCCTCAAGCTCCTGCACTGGCAAAAGTTCAGACATGGCTTGTGCAAGCATGGACTTTCCGGTTCCGGGAGTTCCAACAAGCAGGATGTTGCGCTTTTGCGCTGCAGCCTTCTTTACAATGCCAACCGCCCGGTCCTGGCCGATAATCTGGTCAATCAGAAGGGGTGCGACCTTGAGCTCTGCAGTAGTCTTGTAGTCTTTGGGAAAGGGCTCTGGCAAAGCTTGCTTTTGCGGGTTGAGAACAGCTTTGGTTATAGTCTGGACTACCTTTTTGACTGTTTTTGACGCATTTTCTTTTGTCTTGGCCATCTTAATTGCTAACCCCTAATTGATTGAAACGAAAAACTAGCCTGAATTATCTTATATCCTCAGGGCATAAAAAGCGTGTTGCTTTGGTTGTTAAAATGACCGGACGCAGCGCACGTATGCCCAGTTGTAGTTGTAATAGTGGTTCTGAGAGCCTTCGAGGAAGTACTGTTTCCACGGGTCGGTGTCGCTGACCTGCGATGAAGTCCAATAGTAGTCATAAGGCAGGCTGAACCCGCCAATAACTGTCTTTGTTAGATATAGTTTGTTTAATTCGTCCTTTGAAGGTATATACCAGTCGCTGTAGCCGTTTATTGAAAGTGGCGTTGTTGTACCATGGCACAACTGGGTCACGCCTGTGCACCCTGCTGCAATGATGTCGTGGGTATTCTGATGACCCGTTCCTATTGTGGTTCCGTCAGCGCCGGGGACAAGTGTTTCATAACACCCCCACGATGCAGTCCCATTGTCGCCCAGTGTCGCAATCAATCCGTGCTGTTCTCCGGGTACATAACCCGTATCTGTCGGTTGTAGGATGTAAAATACTTTTCCACCCTGGTATCTGTCGCCAACGGACAAGTCCGCAGAGCACCTACCTATCAGCGGCTGGCTGCCCTGCTGTCGGATGCCTGAGATTGAGCTTTGGGTGTAAGTGAACGCAACCACCTTGAACTCGTAAGCGCTTCCAGTCTTTGAGACTCCTGTTGAAAAGCACGGGTTGAGTGAAGAGTTGGTGATATTTGCAGCTGATAGTTGAGTGAGCGTTATCTCTTCTCCTGCATTGAATACTCGGTTTGGAGTCATGATTGTTCTATTGTTTCCAGCGCCGTCCTGAATTTCTATTGCAGTAAGGTAAACCCTTTCAGTCAACTTGTTTGAAACAGTGAAAGTGAATGTGCTATTGCTTATCTTGACAGTTGAAATTGCAAATGGTGTAGTCCCGGCCCAGTAGGATTTCGATTGCTGTTCTTTTGTTGAACTACTGCTTGATGGGAAGCTACCAAGCAGGCTGACTATAACCAATGAAACCAGCAAGACTGCGCCCAAAATAACCAGGTATTCGGTTGAGCCTTGGCCGCGGATTTTTTTCACTGCGTCACAACCTGATTTTAATTTCATTTGGCTTAGAACAGTCCGTTGCTTTGCTGCCTTTTTTCGGTAAAGTACTCAAAGAGCATGACTCCGCCGATGATTACAAGCACCATGGGCCAGAACTTGAAGATGTCTTCGTTGAGTATCCCGAAGTTCTTGAGCAAAAGCAGTATTCCTGCAAGGAAAACAACTATTGCAATCGTAAGCTTGAGTATGTTTCTCATCATGTCTAATCCCACCCATTTTTGTTGCGTTTTTAGTCCTTAATGCTTTCCCAGACCATCTCTTCTTTAGCGTTGATTGAAATTCCCTCCTCATTGATGACAATCGGGTGTATGCCTTTGGAGTGGTTTGTCCCTCTCATTTTGCGTACGAACGCCGACCGGTTCGGGGGAGTGAAGAAAAGTTGCACAACCCCATCTGTCAGGAATTCCTCAACACCAAAGCGTGAAATCTCGGACTTTCCGCCCTTGGTCTCGCATGTAAGTATTGTTGTGCAGTTTATTGACCGGAGCTGGTCAATCAAGTTGTAAATGCTGTACCGCACCTTTTCTGGCTTGTCCGTCCAGAACATCAGTGCGGTAATCGAGTCAATCACAAGCCTTTTTGCTCCCATTTCGCGCGCTTTATCCACTATCTTTGTAAGCTGCGCGTCCAAGTCCGCATCATCCGGCCGCGGGTCGAACTTGAGTATCTGGATTTTGTTGTCCTTTTGAAGCGGAAGGAAATTCCAGCGGAAACGCTGCATGTTCCACCACAGGTTGTGCGGGCCTTCCTCTAGCGTGGCGTACATTCCCGGCTCGCCGTAAAGCGTAGCGCCCTTGTACAAGTATTCCAGGCAAAAGATGGTCTTTCCAGTTCCCGATGCGCCTGTAAGCAGTATGCTTGAGCTTTCCGGAAACCCGCCCTCGATTAGGTCATCAAGTCCCGGAATGCCTGTTTTTACCCTGTTCAACAAAATCAACCCGTTTAGTTGCATGCATTATTACTTGGGAAAATAAAAAGCGTTCAGCAGCCTGCATCTTGGCATTTTTTCACTAAAAATTCATTTAGCCTAAGGTTGGTTTTCTGGTGTAACCGCTACTAAATGCGTTTTCCAAACGAGCTGGCTTTGTGGCCATTTTCATCATCGTTTGTTGGCAAGTCACTTAACTTTGGGGGGTCTTGCAAGTACTCTACGACTATTTTTACCACTTCTTGCACGATTTGATTGCAGTTTTTAAAAAGTAGCCGGTCTAAAATATCAATTCCTTTTTGTTTGATTGCTTCGCTTATTAGTGCGTGAATAAATGATTGAGTAGTGGAGTTTACTTTTTCAAAATTAAGGATTACCGTCTCATTTCTTTCTAAAGCTGGCAATATCTCTTTCGCTCGCATTTCCTTTGCTTTATTTTTATCTTCGGCAAATTCGCCAGTTTGGTCGAAAATCCGGACGATTGTTTCTGTAGTCATATAAATTTGGGCCTCTTCATTCGTTCTTTCAACTTGTTTTTAGATTTTTCTAAACTGTAAAACTGTCTTATCTTTGCTAGAAGACTGGCGAAACTTTGAGTCTGATCAAGAGAAATGTCTATCCCGACGACCGTCCCCTGCCAGTATGGTAATTTTGTTAAGCTGGAATGCCTATCTGCTAGCGGGTCTGCGTGAAGTGTCATTCTGCTACTTTCGGGGGTTTTCTTAAGCTTAAAGGCTGCATTTCCGCTATAAAGCAGAAAAAAGTTACGATTCACTTGTGCAATCGACTTGACGATGAACAGTCCCGCACCCGCATTGTTTTCAGTTCCGCCTGCGTTTACGGTTGTTCCCGTTACGCCAGGAATAAGCGCCAGTCGTATTGCTTCTTCGTCTGTAGGCGCATTATGGACCGCATCTATATTTTTTTGTATTCCGACCCCTGCGTCAACAATTCCAATAGCGACCTTATTGCTCGTTTTGAAGTATTGTGCGCAGACTATTGCTCCACGTTTCGAATTAGCGTGTTCGAATACATTTCGAACCAATTCGCTAACCGTGTATTTTATGGCCTCAGCTTGTTCGGGGTGTTCGACTAAATGGAGGAGTGGAACTAAATCATCTAAAAATTGCTTTAGTTCGGCGTCACTATTAATTTTTTTGAGCGGTATAAATCTTCCAGCTGATTCGTGTTCTTCGACCAGTCTTGGCGGTGAAATACCTAAGAAATTGAATAAGCCCATACGAATTAGGTAATTGCTCGAAAGGGCTTTTGATTCTGCGCAAATCAGCTCTCCTTTATTTTCTCTTATCGTTTGCCCTAAACTAGCAACCAGCGCTATCACGACGGGGTGGACTGATACCCATTTCGGATGAAATGAAATTTTTAGTTTGGTTGGTTCAGTCATTATTATTGATTTTAGAAACGGGTCTATATTTCCCAAATGAGCGGTATTTGGCAAGTATATTTCCATAACTATGTTATGCAAATCGGTTATTAAATATCTTTTGTTTAGCGAGGAATCCTCGAATAACTAATAATTATCTAATTATCGAGGAATCCTCGATGTTTACAACAATTTATTATGTTCAGTCTCCTTTTTGGATTAGCTCCGATGGAACTTTGCTTTTTGGGTAGGCAACTGGTAAAAAAATTCAAAACGCGGTTTCATTTGTTGCCGCGCCTTTCTTTTCAAAGAGTTGAACAATAGCAAGGATGCTGTTACGTCTAATTTATTGGACCGAATTTTGCCGCAACCTTTAAATCCGCCTGTGCAATTACTGATTCTTAACCCACAATCAGGCAGGAATGGATAAACGCCTGAGAGAGAAAGATTTGAACCGAGGCAGCATACCTGTGGATATACTTAACATGGTAGTCCAGCCCACATGGCGCGAATTCCTAGTGGAGCTGATATCAACTCACCAGATGGACCCCTGGGACATCGATGTTACTGCCCTTGCTGATGTGTACCTTGCAAAGGTTCGCGAGCTTCAAGCGCTTGACTTGCGCATGCCCGCAAACGTAATACTCGCATCCGCGCTCCTTCTTCACTTCAAAGCCGAGTCCCTTAAGCTTGACCAGGGCTTTTCTGACGAGCAGGCAACTGTTGAGGAAGAGACCCGCACTTACATTGACGAAGAAGTTCCTGACTTAGTCTTTAGGCCCAACATTCCAAAAAGCAGGCGCGTCACTCTTGACGAGCTTATGAATGCAGTAGAGCAGGTGATGGGCGCAGGGCGCATCAGGCCGCGCTCGCACGCAGCGCCAGTTGAGCTTACTGTGGAGCTTCCAAAGGAGGACATGCACGAAATCATTGCAAGATTCTACCTGAAAGCTTGCAGCCTTAAGGATTCTGAAGGAGTTCTCACTTATTCCAGCATGCTTTCCAAAAAGCACGCCGATGAAATTTCCAAGAACATGCTCCCGCTTTTGCACTTAGTCCAGGAAGGCCGCCTGCTGATGTGGCAGGATGAATTGTTTGGCGAAATCTTCATCAAGTACGTTGAAGAGGAAGCATGGAAAGCCGCGCAGGCATTCATTTCTCCAAAGGAAGCGGAAGCAGTTGAAGCTACGGCAGATGCCAAGGAAGGCGAAAAAGCAGAAGCTGCGACTTTGGTTGAGATTGACTGATTATCAATTCGAGTCTTCTCAGAGTTTATTCCCGTAATCCTGTTTCTTGCAGCCTTGCAATAATTACTCCTAATTGCAATGCTTCCTGAAGAGCAACCCGCGAAGTTATTAATGTCCCATAATGAAATGTTATATGGGATTAATATGGTGCAGGCAATAGTGAACATGTCCGAACAGGCAAACAGGACCGTGAATGTGGTCAAGGCGCTCTATGGCTTCCGCAACAAGTCGGAGGCGTTGGAACGCATAGTCTTGGATTACGCTGAGTCTATGCTTGAGCCCAAAATCCGGTCCGAGTATGCAAAGAAACTGAAGCGGATTGAGAAGGAGCCTGCAAAGAAAGTCAATGCCCGGAAGTTCTTTGGAACGGATGGCATTTGAGCGAATACAAACTGCTTTTGTCACAGACAATGGAACGCAAGCTTGCAAAGCTCAAGCGGCGCAACAAAGTCGCTTTCGATGCGATTGGAAAAAAGTCGCTTGAAATACTTGAAGATCCTTACCGGTTCAAGCCGCTCCGGCCGCCTCTTTTTGGAAAACGGCGCGTGCATATCGACTCAAACTTCGTGTTGGTATACTCAATAGACGAGAATGCAAAGGCAGTCCATCTTTTAGATTACGACCACCATGATCGTATATACCAAAAATAGTATTGGCTTAAGCTACTGCGATTCCGCCAGTCTCTTCCTTTTCGTGCAGCTTGACTTCAACTACCTTGCTTCCTTCCTTTGTCATCGTGATTCCGACAAGGCACTGCGAGTTCTTGTAAACCGCCTGGTTGTGCGAGATGAGCAGGAATTGCGACTTTTTGGAAAGCTCCGAAACCAGGAGGGCGAGCTTTCTGCTGTTTTCCTGGTCAAGCGCAGAATCCGCCTCGTCAAGGATGTACACGCTTGATGGGTTGTACGCCTGAAGCGCAAACAAAAACACGAGCGCGACGAGCGATTTTTCGCCGCCGCTCATAAGTTCCAAGTACTTGACTTCCTTGTTGTCAAGCGCAACCTCTATAGTCAGGCCGCCTTCGAACGGGCTTTCCGGGTTTTCCAGAATGAGCCTGCCGTTGCCGCGGAAAATCTGCGAGAACAGCTTGAAGAAGTTGTCGTTGACAAAGTTGAACGCGTTCATGAATGTGGAAATCTTGCGCCCCTCAATCTCGGTAATGAGCATGTAAACCGATTCCTTTTCCTTTGAAAGCTGCGCAACATTTGCTTTCTGCTCCTCAAATTCAGCAAGGCGCTTTGAGAAAGCGTCAATTGCAAGCATGTTCACCCTGGAGGAAAGCGAAGTAACTTGCGGCTCAAGCTCGTGCTTTTTGGCATCCAAGTCCTCTTTCTTTGCATCCTCAATGATTATCGCAGTTCCAAGCATTGCAAGGTCAGCTTGCACTGCCGAAAGCTTGACTTCAAGCGTGCTTCTTTTCAGCTGCTTGTCGTGCACTCCAAGCTGCAGCTTCTCGCGGTCAAGCTCAAGCCGGCCTTTCTTGTTTCCAAGCGTCTGGACTTCCTTGTCAAGCTCATCCCGCTTGTCGTACAGGCTCTTTAAGGCTCCTGCAATCTCCCGCTGCTCTGCAAGCTTTTTTTCAACTTCTTCGCGTGAAATCTTCAAAAGCTTGTCCGCTTCTTCAATTGCATGCTTTGCAGACTGCCTGTCTGTTGCAATCTCGTCAAGCTGCTTTCGGTAGTCCTTGTGCTGCTTTTCGTAAACTGTCTTTTGCGACTCAAGCGCAGAGAGCCTGTTTGTAACGTCTGAAAGCGAAATTTTCAAGTCTGAAATCTTGCGTTCCTTTTCTTTGAGTATGAGCCCGAAGTTTTGTTCCTTCTCAACATCCACTTTCTGCTTGTTTTCCAAAAGCACCATGTTAAGCTCGGAAAGCTTGCGAATCAGCGTTCCGCGCTCCTCGTCCTTTGCTGCGGCGTCCTCGTCTGCCTTGCGGATTTCATTTTCAAATCCTTTGATTGCCGATTTGAGGTTGGAAGTGCGGTCGTCCTGCTCCTTTTCCCTGCGCTCGCAGTCATCTACTTCCATCTTGATTGCCTTTTGCTTGAGCTCGAACTCGGATTTTTTCCTGCGAAATTCGTGCATCTCAAGCTGCAGCGCCTGCAGGCTGCGGATTGCGGATTCCTTTTCGGATTTTGCATCAACGTTCTTTTTGGAAAACTCGTCATACTCCGACTGGACTTTGATGAGGTTTACTTTCGCAGCGACTTTCCCTCCGCCTGTAAGAAGCCCGGAGGATTCTCCCAAGTCTCCATCCATGGTTACAAAGCGGATTTTTCCAACAAGTTCCTTGGAGTCGCGTATGCTGTCAGTTACAATCGTGTTTCCGCACACGTACTCAAAAGCCCGCTTTAGCTGCATGTCAAAGTCAAGCTTTTCAATCAAGAATCCCTGGCTTGCCTTGTGTTTTGAAAGGTCGCGGTCTGAGCTTGTGATAGTGGGGACATGAATCTTGTCAAGGGGAATGAACGATACCCTGCCCAGTTTTTCCCTGCGCAAATATTCGATGGCAGTGGTGGCGATGGATGAGCTTTCCACAACAACGTAGTTCATCCTGTTGCCAATCGCAACCTGGATTGGCACTGCAAACTCGCTTTCGTACTTGCAAAGCTGATCAACAGTCCCGTAAATTCCCGGCTCCCTTTGCTTCATTGCAAGAACCGCGCCAAGGGATGCGCTCTCGCCCACTTCACGCACATTGCGCATCTGGCCCTGCAGCTCGATCATGCGCTCCTTGGTGTCAATGATGATTTCATCAAGGGTTGGGATGCGTTCGTTGAGTTCCTTTTCCTGCTTGAACAGCGAATTGAGCTGGCCTTCAAGTGCGGCGATGTCCCGCTGGTATTCTTTGGATGCCTCGTGCAGGTTCTTTTTCTTTTCAGTAAAGTCATCAAACTTTCCTTGCCTCAGCCGTTCCAACTCGTCCATTTTGAGCTTTTGTTTTTCCCGGATCATTGAAGCTTCAGCTTGCACCAAGTTGAGTTTTTCTTTGGTTGCAAGCATGTCGTTGTTGGCATCATCCATTGCCTTCTTTGCGGAGTAGAATTGGTTTGAGAAAGAGTTGCTGTCCGAAAGCGCCTTGTCGTACTCTGCCTTTTCCGTCTCGAAAATCTTTTTCATGGACTTGGCGTCTTCATCAAGCTGTGCAATCTGTGAAGCAAACCCTTTGACTTCATCAGCTGCTTTCATCGCGTCAAGCTCGAGTACGCGCTTTTTTTCGTCCGTCTTGTCCAAAAGCTCGTTCTTTTCCTTAATCAGCGCCTTTGAGATGATGATATTGCTGTTAAGCTCGTCAATTCGCTTTTGCAGCTCTACTTGCTTTCCTTCGCTTCGCTTGAGTATTTCCTCATCAATCTTTTGCTTTCCGTTGTTTGCCTCTGTAATTTTCTGCTCAAGCGCCATGATTTCGCCAGCAATGTTCTCCATCTTTCCGGAAGAGTCAAGCATTGCGCCAACAACAGAGTCAAAATCCGCTTGGAGCTCCTTTGCAGCCAGGTTCAAAAGCGTTGCCTTTACTGACTCGAGCTCTTTTTTGAGACGTACATACATTTCTGCCTCGTCTTTTTCCTGCTTGAGCTGGTTCATGTAGCCTTCGCGCTCGGCAAGTATGGATGCAGCCTCGCGCAGCTTTTGCTGCACGGAATCAAGCTTGGAAATAGCCTCGCGCTTTTTGTCTTCGTACTCCGCCACGTTTGCAATGGCATCAATCAAGCCTCGGCGGTCCTTGGAGGACATCTCCACAATCTGCTGCACTTGCCCTTGCTGGATGATATTGTGGCTTGACATGTGGTTTGCAGCAAGGAAGTCCTCTATTACGTACTTCTTTGTAGTCTTTCCATCCAGCCGGTACTTGGTCTTTCCGTCGTTGCGGATCGCCCTGGAGACTTTGTGGACCACGTTGCCCGTGTCGTCCATCAGCTCAAGCTCGACTTCGCCTATTTTCGCATTGGTAAAAATAAGGTCCCCGATTTTCTTTGCCCGCAGCGCCCGGACCCGGTTTTCTCCAAACACGAATTGCACTGCGTCAATGACGTTGCTTTTTCCCGAGCCGTTGGGTCCCACTATCGCGTTGAATCCCTTCTCAAACCTGATGGTATTGCTTTTGAAGGACTTGAAGTTTTTGAGCACGAGGTTTTTGATGAACATTGCACTGCACTCTGGAAAGCGGTATCGTGGGTTTTTACAGAATTAAACGGGCAAGGAATTTAAAGCAAATGATGGCATGCTGCAAGACGCATTGCCCTTAATGCCAGCAGGCGTGCAAGGTTGCTTTGCACAAAGCCATAAAACTTGCTAGATGCATAAAAATCTTCTGCACCTTCCAGTCAGAGGCTCTTTAATGGGGGATTGGGGTAGCCTGGCATCCTTCCAGCTTTGGGAGCTGGAGACCTGAGTTCGAATCTCAGATCCCCCATTTGTTTTATCTATTTTTACCATTTTTCCTTTCGGCAGTATTCCAAGTACACGTATCCAAACAAGCCCAGCCCAACAAGAAGCATCACCGGGTTAATGAGCTGGCCCGCGTTGGCAAGCGTGCCCTGGACGCCAAAATAGACTAGTATGGATGCAACAATTGCGAGCCCAGTTGCAGTGAGCTTTCTTTTAATTATCTTGTTCATGGCCATAATCTTCACTTTTTCTTTTTAGATATATTAGTTGTTTTCTGTTTGCTTGCGCTGTTTCTGTAAGCGTCAGCAACACCTTTTATTGAAAAAACTATACCAAGTGCCCAGAGTGCCATTATGCCCGCTACAAGTCCGCAGGCAAGAAAGATTGCGCCAATGCCAAGGAAGTTCGGTTGCTGAGGTGGTTTTTGGTTGGTATATAGAAAGTATGCTGCAGCAAGCAGTACTAGGCTGCCTATGATGTACGTGGAGCCATCAACGTATTTTGAGTCAAAAAGCGTCTTGGCAATTCCCACCATAAGAAAAAGCAAAGCAGCAATTCCAAACAGGCCTCCGGCGAGTTTTGCTGCTTTTTTAAGGTCCATGGTAAATGTAATTCGCCTGCAAATAATACCCTTTCTTTTTGCGGTCTGTAAAGAGTCGTTTGGCGTTTTTGGTACGCCCGTTGCAAGTGTTCCAATGTGTAATATCCCGTATTAAGTTCCTCTCTAGGATTTGGTTAGCTTTTCAAACTTTAAACCTTTTGCCAATTTCGCGTTCCAAGTCTCCAACGGTGTGCACCATTTTAGACTCATGTGCAGCTTTTTCTCGTTATAGGCGAGAACTGCTTTATCCAAGTCGCCGTCGTAATGCAAGTACAATTTTTGAATCGTTGAGTTCAGTTTTTCGAGCTTGCCGTTGCACTGCGGGTGCGACGGCCGGGTGAACACGTGTTCGCACCCGGCGCGGGTGACGCCGGCATGGAATAGGTGCTTCATATCTCGCTTGTCGTGCGTGTTGCAGAAGGTAGATCCGTTGTCGGTCAACAACTGGCGTGGCAACCCCCACTTTTCTACGGCTATGGCGAAGACCTGCAGCGACGTCTCGGCACTAGCCGAGTCGAACAAGCCGTACCCGGTTACCAACCGCGTGGCGTCATCCTCGAACAGGATGAGCAACTTGCCTCGCAGTACCTTCCAATCCGTGTGCCACAGCGAATTCGCTTTCGTGCGCTCGTAGCGCACCCACTTACGCGTGGCGCTCTTCTTAGGCTCGCGTTTGGCGAGCCTGGAGTCTCTCAAGACTGCGTGAATCCGGTTGTGTGACAAGCGGATTCCCTGGCGTTTTAGGCGTTGTTCCATTTCAAGAGCACTGGAAGGCACTTCGCAGTACTCTCGTATAACTTTTTGCTTCAACGCTGAGGGAGTCGGCTGCGGCCTCCTCCCGCACGGTTGCAAGCGCGGCGGGACGCCGCGTTCTAGGTAGCGTTTGAATATTTCTCTCGCCCAACGCGGGCTTACGCCCGCGCGTTTGGCTATTCGCCAGACGCTTGCATTTTGAGCGTTCATATCCCTACAAATCTGGTTTATTTGCGGTTGTTTCAATTTCTTCATACCCTCTGAAAACACAGAGGGGAAGTTAATTCAGGATATTACAGGGCAAAAACAGTTAGGGGTGTTTTTGATGGCAGCAAGTCGCAAGGAAGTAATCCAAAAAACAAGCGCGCATCTTGTTCGTGACGCATACCCTGCAAGAAAGCTCTGGTGCTCCAAAGGCCAGTTCGGAAAAGTCCTGGTGGTTGGCGGCAGCCGCGAGTACACCGGCTCGCCGACTTTCAACTTCCTTGGGGCTTACGCTGCAGGTGCGGACTTGGTGACTTTGCTTGCCCCTCACAGGGCTGCTGATATTGCTGCAGCCTATGCTCCTGAGATAATTGCGCCACCTCTTAATTGCGATTACTTGGAGCCGGGGTTTGTATCAGAAATTGCTGCTTCTGCAAAGAATAACCACGCGATGGTGATTGGAGGCGGGCTGTCGCAAAACCAAAAGACTTGCTCGGCTGTAATTGCCCTGCTCTCCCAGATCGACCTTCCTGTTGTAGTTGATGCCGATGCGCTCAGGTTCATTGCGGAAAATCCGGTTTCATTCAAGAACAGGATTGCGATTCTTACTCCTCACGCGGGCGAGCTTGCAGCCTTGATTGGGGGTGAATCAATAAGCCCGGAAGACTTGGGAAAGCGCATCGATTCTGTAACTATTGCTGCAAAAAAATATTCCGCAGTAGTGCTGCTCAAAGGGGCAATTGACATCATTGTTGGCCCAAAAGGAAACGTGATGCTGGATTACCAAGGCTCACCTTACCTTACCAAAGGCGGCCACGGTGATGTGCTTGCAGGAATCTGCGGGGCGCTTCTGGCGAAAAAACTGCCTGCTTTCGAGGCTGCTGCAACTGCTGCTTACATTTATGGCAAAGCGGGTGCGCTTGCTGCAAAAGAGTTGGGCGAGTCAACCAAGCCTACTGATGTGCTTGGCAAGGTCCCGGTAGTGTTGAAGAAACTGCAATAACCATGTTTTTTTCACCGGAAAGCAGGTCCGGTTCTTTCTATATTCGTTTCCATCGCTTTACTTTTCTGCAGGTGACGTGCAAGGCAAGCTTGCTTTTGAAGCGCAGCTTTCCAGAAATAGTATTAAAATTATTACTTTTCATACTTTTCATGGTGGTTTGTGTGGATCATGCAATTTTGTCAGTGCCTTTGCCTGTCAGCGTAAAGGAACGGATGGATAAGAGAAGGGAAATCCGCTGGGTGGAAGTCGCGCGCCAAGCGATTTTGGAAAAGCTTTCGGTGCTTGAGCGCATGGATGCTTTGCTTGCAAAAAGCGAATTTACCGAGCAGGATGCGATTGTTCACGGCCGGGCGGTTAGCAAAAAGGCGTGGGCCAAGGCAAAAAAAGGGTGAATGTTTGTGTGAGGTTCGTAGTCGATGCCAACGTGCTCCTTTCCGGCATTGTGCGCGATTCTGCCACTAGGCGCCTCATTTTAGACTCCCGTCTGGAGCTTTTTGCACCGC
>JBAZHM010000019.1:0-13977 GCA_041652355.1 Candidatus Micrarchaeia archaeon
ATTGCGTAGAATTTTCCAATGAACGATATTAGCGAATCCTTCTGGCCCGTCTGCTGGTTTGTTGGCGTTATTGTTGCTTTGTTAAGGTCTATTGTCGTTGTCTGCTTTCCCTCAAGCCGTTCCTTAAGCGAACCACTGCCAATCACCGGCCTCTTTGCCTCGTTCTCAGCAGCTTTGAGCCTCTTGATTATCTTATCAACATCTGGGTGGTCCTGGTCTTCATCGGTCTGCATAACTTTGCGAATCTTTTCAACGCGTTCGTCGGCCATAACCTAATCATCTAGTTATTAATGTCAGAACTTTCGTGCTTTTTTAAGCGTGTATCCCTGCGTCTGTTTGCACACTTCGTCCATGCTGCGCAGCCCGCGTGCCTTAAGGTCTGTGAGTATATTCTTTCTTTCCTCAAGCTCCTCCAGTATTACGTTGCGCGAAAGCCCGGTGTAGCTTGAAAGCGTCTGCAGGTATCTTGGCGGAACGCCTGTAGGCTCCAGGACGTCCTTGGATGCGTCCCACTGGTAGATTATTTCAATGTCGCTTTTTTCCTCGCTTGCAGGGGTGATTTCTGCAATTTCAGTCACCCTGCGGATGACTCCCTTGCGGCGGTCGTGGATGCGTTTTTGCACTACTATGAACGTAAGCGCGCCAACCATTATCTCCGGCACGCTAACTGGCGGCGCGGTGATGCGCGTGAGCGTTTCGCGTGCTGAATTTGCGTGGATAGTGCCAAAGCAGTTTGATACAACAATGCCGTTTGCGACATAATTGTGGTTGTCTTCAACAGTAAGGTCATAAACTTCATTGCAGGATGTCTTTTCAACTGATTTTAACCGAGCCCACCTTATTGGTGCTTTTGCGAGCACCTCAAGCTGCCGTGCCAGGTCCGATTCCACCCGCGAGGCGATGGCAAGCAATGCCCTCTTTGACGGTGCACGCGCGCCGGTTTCGTACGCCCGTATCGCGCTTCTAGTTCCAAGGCCGAGAATGCTTGCAAATTCCGCCTGCGAAAGCTTGGTTTCCTTTCTCAACCGTGAAAGCGTAGCGCCCATCCGCGGAAGCAAATCAAGCGCGTCCTTTGCGCTCTTCTGCAGCAGTGAAAGCTTTTCCGCTTTTTTTTGGTGCGTAAAACCGATACTGCAAGCGTACTGTTCAATATTTTGCCTGCCGCTTATGCACACTTTGTAGTATGGTCCTGTATTGCCTTTGCCATCGTGCAATTGGGAATGGACTGATGCAAACACCCCAAAGCGCGCAAGAGCCATAGGCATTGTGTTTGCGACGCCGGGGTTGCTTGTTGCAAATTCTATTGTGTTTGAGTGGAGGTTAACGTGCGCTTCGCAATCAAACAGACCGCGAACGAATGCTGCGGCACACCGGTCTGGAGTTGGCAACACGCTAGAAATGGTAAATGTCTTTGTTTTGTTTCCGAATGGAAGGTCATACTCTGCAGAAATTTTTCCTGCAAGCATGCGGTCCCATACTTGCACCCGCGTGTAGCCATCCTTTATGCCTACAGAAACGGAGTGGCTGGAATGCCGCCGTATTCCCGCTGCGAAAGTTTCTGCAAGTTCGCAATCAGCATTCACAAATTGCAGCCCGTTACGGTTCAAGTGGCCGTCGCCTGCAAGCAATCCTGCAAAGTGCGGCTCAGGCAGTTCGGTTGTGCTTGGTTCTACGGAGTATTGTGTCGGAACGGCTACAAAGTCGCCTGCTTTGAGCTCTCCTGCGGCAATTTCCTTGATCCCGTTGTCTATCCGGTAAAACGGGTGGTCTGTTGTTGCAGTGATTTTTCTTCCGCAATCAAGAGTAATTTTTACTGCCTGCGTCTTCAATGCCTTGCGCCACACATGCGTTACTTGCTTGTGCTCGTAGGCAAGGGTGGTTTTGTTCCAGCTTATCACTTTTACTGCAGTCTTTGGAATTACGTACTCGAACTGGCCGCTGGCATTAGTTTCGTTTTCTTTGGATTGCTCATTCCAGAACTGTTCAAGGCTTTTTATCGTGCCGTCGGAGATTTGCACAAGCGCATCTCCGGATAACGCACCGTCATGTCCCGTATTCATTGCAGTGAACATGGTAGAGCCTTCGGCACCGCGGATTTCACCTACGATTACCCTGTCCGGCCTCATGCGCAAGGTGTTCTTTACAAGCATGTCCATGGTGATTTCGCCAGTCCCTTCAATTCCTGGCGGCCTGGTTTCAAACCGTATCCAATGGGAAAGCGGAAGGCTGAGTTCAGCGGTATCTTCGATTGTGATTATGCGTTCGGTGTTTGGCACGAACGAGCATAATGTGTTCAACAGGGTGGTTTTTCCCGAACCCGTGCCTCCTGCTATGAGTATGTTGGCGGGTTTTGCTCCCATTCCGTCTGTTGCCATCCACAGGAACGCAGCAGCGTCCACATTAATCGTATTATACCCGATAAGGTCGATTACGGTGTACGGGTCCTTTCGGAACTTACGCAAAGTTAGTGTGGCGCCATCAATGCTTGTTGGCGGCAACGTAGCGTTAACCCTGGTGCCATCAGGCAAGCGCGCATCCAAAAGCGGGACTTGCGTGTCAATCCTGCGGCCTATAATGCGCGCGATGCGGTCCACTAGCCGCTTAATGTCGTTGTCTGCGTAGTAGTTGATGTTTGTTGGCATCATTTCGTACTTTCGGTGGAACACGTAGACTGGCTTGTCCGGGCCGATGATCATGATTTCCTCAAGCCGGTCGTCCTTGACTAGGTTATCAATGACCCCGAAGCCGAACATTTCCTTCAAGACCACGTCGGCGTAGAACTCGCGCGAGTTAATGGGCACCTTCAGTTCCGGCGTTGCCTCTATGATTTCAAGTATCTTTTCCTTGTAGACTTTGTCAATCTTGTCCTTCGTAACCGCTTCTTTGGGGTCCACGTTGATTACGTTTGACGCAACGTCTATGAGGGAGTAAATGAGCGCGCGCTCCTCGCCAAAATACCTCGGCGCGGGCACTTCGTAGTAGTAGCAGTTCTTTGACGGTATCCGGTAGATGCGTACGTCGTCGTATGTTTCTACAAGTAGCTTTTCGTCATTCTCGTCCGGCTCTGGTTTTTTCTCGTCCGGCTTTGCCTTTTCATCTTCCTTTGGTTTGGACTCCTTGGGCGCTGAACGCTTGGCTTCCAAAAGCAGGGCGTCTAGGTATGCCATCGAATAGATTTGGAATACCGGCTAATAAAGCATGCCGATTACTCGATATTTGCCGCTTTGTCATCTATTTCTATTGGCAGCACGCGAGTATGTGTGCAGTCTGCTTTGATGTTCAATAGGCCGATGCCGTTTGAATACGGGTCTACCCAGATAATTTTTTCCTCGCTTTTTTCAAGGTCAAACGGTTCGCCTTCTGCAATGCCCACCAGTTTAATTAGCTGCCTGGATTTGTCATCTGCAAAACTGATGCGTATGTTTGTAATAGGGCTTTCTCCTTTGTTTGTTATTGTCAGGGTTATTGATTTTGAATTGGTTATTTTGATGGACTCTGGATAAATTGAAAGATTTGGCGTTTCAGTGATTGCCAGCAGGACCTTTGCAGACTGGCTTGTTCCGTTTATCCATACGCGCCCCGTCAAGTTTTGAGGGTGTTTGCCTTTTTCTGATGCGTATGTGGTGGTAATTGAAAAGGACACGTTTGAAGTTTCACCTGCCACGATGTTTTTGCTTTCGGGCTTGAAATATGGGATATCCGACAGAAGGTTCACTTCCTTTTCAGTTGCATCAATAGCCGCGTCGTCGTTTGATACTGGGATGCCGAATGTTTTTGTGCATGCCGGTCCAATGCTGCCAAATATCGTCTTGTCCATTATCTTCAAAGTGGTGCTGCGGTAAAGCTTGATAGCCACGCTGCCGCCGGTGTCCGTGGTGGTAAACGGCTTTCCAGCAGGTATTTCGTAGTCTGGAACGCTTTCTATTTTTACTGTAATCGCCGTTGATGACGGCATGTTTGAAAGCGTATATTCGCCTGCCCTTCCGGGTGCTGCGTAAGTTGTTTTCATTGCAGAAAGAAAGAATGGCGCTCCAATGTGAGTTACATAAATCCTGGCGCCAGAAACCGCGGCTCCACTGTCTTCTTCCGTAAGCGAGACGTTTACAGAGACTGGTTTTGGGATTATGAACAGCCAGAAGTATATTATTCCAAACAGTATTAGTGCTGCGACTATAATCGCGCCATATTTTTCAGCGACGTCTTTGGATTGAGAAAGCAAAGCATTGGCTATCTTTGCAGTTTTCTGAGAGCCATCCTCTTCGTCTGAGGGCGTTTCTTCAATTTTTGGTACTGGCATGGGTATCTGCTCTTTTGTAGCTATTTGGCTTGCGCTCTATAAATTGATATTGAACGCAGCATAATCGGGCAATTCAGCTAAAGGCATCACTTTCAAGAGCACTCGTGCCTTTTGCTTTCTTTATTTGTGTTCAATTGCTTCCGAAAGGTCCGCAGGGTCAACCGTAAGCCGGTACTGGCGTATGATCTGCCCAAACAATGCGTTTGGAGCAATGCCCGGCATTTCCTTTTTCTTTTTTGCAACTATCTCTAGCACTTGTTTTTTTGTAAGCCTGGCAAATCCCTGCGCAAGAGCATCCTCAAGCGTTTTTCCTGCGCACAGCGCTTCAAGTATTTCAACTGCAGCTGATTTTGTGAATTTGTTTTGCCCGAACAGTTCAAAGAATTCCGAAAGCAAGGCCGGTGTAAGAACTGCCGTGTCTGCGCCTTTGCGGCGCAAAGCAGTCAGCGTTTCTGCAAGGGTGGTGGCGATAAAACTAGCGTCCGCGTTTGTCTGTGCAAAAAGCTCAAACGATTCAGCATAGTCTTTTGCGATGCGTTTTGCCATCTCAGGCGAAAGCCCAAAATCTTTTTCATATTTAGCTGCCCGTTCCTCAAAACTTTTCGGAAGCTCAATTGAATCAATGCGTTCTCTGGAGACTGACACGGGTGGCACATCCGTTTCTGGATACATCCTGTCGCTTCCTGGAAGCGGCCGCATATATTCTGTCTTTTCCCCAACAGCCCTTCGGGTTTCCTTCACCACTCCTGCGTGTACAACAGCTGCCCTTGCAACAACTGCGTCAAGCGCCACGGCTGACTTGTGCTTTTCTGCAACAACCGCAACCCACGCGTCTCCTTTCTTGCACGCAACAGCTTTTGCGATTTCTCCGGCAGTCTCTTTTGTAATGCCGTATTTTTCCTGCAGGTTTTCGTCGGAGTGGATTATTCCGCCGACTTGCGCAGCTGCCTTTGCATATGCGGAAAGCTCCGTTCCAAAGCGGTGGTTTTCCATAAGTTCAACACCAAGGAGCCCGGAAAAGTTTGAGAGCTTTATTGCAAATGTCCCCGCAGAGCCTGATGCGAGTGCCTTTTGAATAAACGGTGCGGTTGCCTTTGAAAATAATGTTGTAACGTCAACAATTTCAGACGCTTCAAGTTTCTTTGATGCTTTTTTTGCAAGCGCAGCAATTGCAACCTGCCGTTTGGCTTCATTTTCCACAATCTTGTCCAGCGCGTCAAGTTCTTGTGCGCCCTTGATTTCAACGCGGTTGCCGCCAGAAACGGAAACGTTCAAGTCCTGCCTTATTGTGCCAATGCCTCGCTGCACCTTTCCTGTTGCGCGCAGCATCGTGCCGATTTTTTGTGCAACTTCCTTTGCCTGTTCCCCGCTTTTGATGTCCGGGTCCGTTGCGATTTCCACAAGCGGAATGCCCAACCGGTCAAGCCGGTACGTCACTGCGTTTGCCTTTTTCGAATCAGAATTCTTTGAGTCCGGTTTTGCCACTATGCCCGAGCTTTCCTCTTCGATGCACACCGTTTGTATTCCAACTTTTCCAAAAGAAGTTTCAACAAAGCCGCCAAGCGCAACCAGCGCAGTACGCTGGAAGCCGCTAGTTGCGCTTCCGTCCACAACCGTCTTTCTCATAACAAAAATTTCATCAACAATTGTTGAGTTCAGCATCTTTGCAACCTGCAGCGCAGTATCAAGCGCCTCGGCATTCAGCTCAAAAGGAGGTTCCTCATCGGTATCAACCAAGCATGCGGAGTTTTCGATGAATTGGTATTCGAACTCGCGCTTTCTTTGCGCTTCAAAACGCGCTGCAGGGTCAAGCGCACCAAGCTCTCCGGACACAGCAGCAAGCCTGCGGCTTACTATTGTTTTACAGGGTGCCTCGTCAAGAACAGTCCGGCATCCGCAGAACAGCTTGTGCTTTGTGGCAAGCCGCTGGTGGATTTCAATTCCGCATTTGATGTTTATTTTTTCCAAGTAAAATCACGTTATATCTGTGGACATTTGTTTTCAATAGTACTCGTGCCTTTCATTGTACTCGCCTGCGACATTGGTTGCCATAAGTTCGGCGACGCCCTTTGCATTTTTCTTCTGGGCAAGCGCCCAGCCGAGCTTGACATAAGCCGTTTCGGTAAGCATGTCAGAAAGGTATTGCACCCCGGCCTGTGAAAGAAGCCTTCCCGTATCGTACACATACGGATTGGCCTTTCCATTGATGCACTGCGTGGTCATGCATATGTGCATGCCAGCGTCAATTGCTTTTTTAATTTTGGGAAGCCAGTTGCCATCCTTGTGCAGCGGGTCTGTAGGAACATGGCCCAGGCCCGTGCCCTCAAGCACAATTCCCCTGTATTTTTTTGAGGCATAAAAGTCAAGTATCTCCGGGTCGCTTGACGGAAAAATTTTAATGACTGCCACTTTTGTCTCGAACTCAGCAATCGGCTTGGCGCTTTCAATTTCTTCTCGTTTTGCTATGTTGGTGTTTGTATTTTCGATTTTTCCATCCGGCCAAATTTTTGCAAGTGCCGGCTCATTCACCGGCTGGAAGGCATCCCGTCTTGACGAATGCAATTTTCTCACTTTGGTTCCGCGGCTCGCATAGCAATAGTCGTCGTTTGTTGTTGCATGCATCACAACTGCCTTTTCGCCTATGTCGCTTGTCGCATAAGCAGCTGCGCACGCAAGGTTCATCTTTCCGTCAAAGCTTCCCCTGTCTGGCGAGCGTTGTGCGCCAACAATAGCAATCGGCTTTTTGTACTGTGAAAGCATGAAGGAAAGCGCAGCAGCTGTGAAATGCAACGTATCGGTGCCGTGTGTGACGATTGCCCCGCGTATTTCGTTGCTGTCAAGTTCCTTTGCGGCAATCTCCGATATTTTCTTCCACTCGTGCGGAGTCATATTTTCACTCCAAACCCTGAACGGAGAGTGGAATGCCGAGACGTCGACGCGGTTTGAAAGTTCCGGTATCGCATATGCAATGTCTTCAGCGTCAAGCGTGTTGCGTACTCCGCCTGTTGCGTAGTCTATCATCGAGGCTATTGTTCCGCCTGTTGCAATCATTGTTATTTTCGGAAGCGTGTTGGCGGTCCTTTCAGTTGCAACCGCTTTTTTTACCTGGCTTTTTGAGCCTGCTTTTTGCAGCACTTTCATTTCCTTGATTTTGCCAGAGGAAATTCCTGCGTTGTATCCAGAGTCAAGCTTGAGTATGAGGCAGTCGGTGTCGCCGTACTCTATTCGCGGCATCACCAGGCCTTCAAGCGTCAACCCATCCGAGGTCTTCACAGTTACGCGGTCAAGTTCTTCTGCCTTGTGCTTTTCAAGCAGCCTCGCAAGTTTGTTCATAGGCAAGGAGATGTTTTGGCGAATTTTTATTACCTTTCAATACGTTTATGACGACGCGCCTAGTCTTTCGAGTTTATGTAGTTTTTTATTTCCTCCACCCCCAAGTTTTTAGTGAATCTTCCCAAAAATCGCCAAGTGCCCCACCCAGACGTAGTGTGGTGTGACGGTCATCATTATCTAGTCCGCCGTAACTCTGATGGAAAAATAGCTTCGGTACTGGCCCGTGCAAAACTGTTGTCTGGAAAACGGAAATTAAACCATTATTATTCGTCGAGTATAGACCACCCAGACGTTTGCATGTGCAGCTCTGGGACATCTTTCCTTCAGTCCGCGAATGGGCAGCTGCTTGCAAGACTTTTTTCCCATGAAGACTTTCCCAGTATTGAGCAGTTGAAAAAAGAAGAACAGCGCCCACACGTCAACGAGCCGTATGTCAAGCCCCCAATGCTGAAGCGAATCCTGGCATGGTTCAAGGGTTGAATGCATTGTTTCATTCAAAGCTTCTTTGAGACGAACGTCCCATCCGTCTTGTACCCTTGTTTGTAGTAGTATTCCTTTGCTCCAACACCGCTGATTACAAGCAGTTTTTCCGAGTCAAATTCTTCTTTTGCAATCCTTTCAGCTTCTGCAAGCAGCGCCTTGCCGTAGCCTTTGTGCTGGGTGGCGTGGATTTTTCTTTCAGAAATTGGCAGTTCTTCACCGTAAACGTGCAACTCGCGCACGCCGCAATTATTTCCAACTTCATTAACATACGATTCATCCGATGGTTTTCGCACCCTGCAAATTCCCATCAGAGCATCATTTGTCCGGTCAACCATTGAAAGAAAGATTTCCTTTCCTCCGCTTGCGTCATAGTCAATGCGCTCAAGCCCAACCGCAGAGTAATCTGGCTTGATTTTTTCATGTTTTATTTTGAAACCAACTTCGCGGCATCGGATGCAAGCGCATTTTTTTCCATGTGCTTGCATGTCTTCTCTCACCAGTTGGCGAATGTTAAGTGCCATGATGCCGTGGCTAATCAGGTTTGAGGGTATGTCGCGTTCGATGCGCATAATCCTGGCATATTTTGGCACGCGTTCCTTGATTCTTGCCAAAAGCTTGCGCGCAGTCTTTTCATCGTACGGCTCGTACTCTCCTTTTTTCCACAAATCATAAAGCCCGGTTCCGGGCATGACCAGGGTGGGGTAAATTTTGAGCATGTCTGGCGCGAATCTCGCGTCTGCAAAAAGCATGCGAAAATATTTTTCATCTTCCTTTGGTGTTGAAAAAAGCCCGGGCATCATGTGGTAGCAGACCTTGAGCAAGGCGTCCTTGCAGTTTTTTGTTGCTATTGCAACGTCGTTTACCGTATGCCCGCGCCTTGCTTTTTTGTAAACTTCATCAGAAAGCGCCTGCACGCCCAATTCTATGCGCGTGGTTCCAATCCCAAGCAGGTCGATTATTTCTTTTTTGCTTGCGCAGTCTGGCCGGGTCTCAATAGTAAGGCCAATCATCCTGTGGGGTGCATGCTCGTTGGCTTTCAAGGCAGTTGCAAGCGTGCTTGATTTTTTTTCATTGAATGCGCAAAGCGCTCCGCGCAAGAAGTTTTCCCGGTATTTTTTTGGCTGGCGGTTGAACGTGCCGCCTTGTATTATCAATTCGCACTTTGTTGCAGCATGCCCGCTTATTCGAAGCTGCTCTAGTCTGGCAGAAGTCATCTTGAACGCATCAAAACCATTCTGCTTAGCCCTTCGCGCGCTCGGCTCAAACCCCGTGTAGCTTTTTGGCGCATCAATTCCTTGCGGGCAATATATGCAACAAAAAGGGCAACTGTCAAGGGGCCGTGTCATTATGGCAATATTGGTAATCCCTGAGCGGCCGCGGACGTCCTTGACTTTAAGCAGGTTTGCAAGCAGCCCGTCGATGCTGGTGTTTCGTTCTTCAAGCTCGGAGAACACTTCGGCGTTTTTTATCACGTTTGCAAGCTTGAATTTTTTTGCATAGGCGTTCTTTGCCTTTTCAAATTCCGCCTTTGTCGGGAGGGTTTGTGATATTTCGTCACATAATAGTCCTATTGCCGCTTTGCGTTTGTAAATGTCTTCTTCTGGCAACAGCACAATTCTTCCATTTTTGAAGAATTTTTTCGCATCAATCGCATCGTAATCATATGTCATTGGTTTCGCCAAGGAAAGCAGGTTGTGTTTTCAACTGTATACACTCCTGTTTGTTTTTTTGCAAAAAGAAGAAAATAACTGCGCCAATCAATTATGCGCCGCGGATTGCGTCGTAGGTGTTTGCAAAGAATGCAAGCAAACCGACTACTGCTTGTTGAGAGTTTGAGAATAACAGCAAGCCATACCCTGCGGACTGCACGTCCTCGTAAAGCGATGCTTTCGATGTTATTTCCGCAGTTGCCGACCCGTTGATGCGGCTGCTTGAAAGCGATACTGCAGTGAACGTAATCGGGTATGTCGCCTGCTCGTTGGAAACCACCTCAAACTGCGTGGTTGATTTTGTCTGCCTAAGGACGGTGACTTTTTTTGAGTATTTTATCGCACCAGGAAAACCGGCGACAGTCACGTTATAAGTGTCGGGTGCGTTTGCCTTGTTTTCCAATTCAATATTGTAAAGCGCAGGCGTGCCTACCGCAACAGTTGCTTTTGCAGGTTTTACATTCATTGAGAAAATGTCGCGGCTTACGCGCACCTTGCCTGTGAAGGTAACCGTGCCTGAGCGCTCATACTCGTCAACGGGCTTCATTTTGAACGTGTATTCTCCGTCTGCTGCCGAAGGCGAAACAATAAGGAACGCTTTGAAATTGCGCTCGTACGTCTTGCCGTTTTCATAAGTCCATCCAACAGGAAGCGATTCGGGAATAAAGTTGAACTGGTCCCACACTGCAATCTTGCTTGGATTTGCGTACGAAGGGTCTCCTGTTGGCTCGCTTGCCATTATCTCAAGGTTCTGGCCCGGGCCAACAATTCCAAAGTCAACAACATCGCCATTGTTGGCAACGATTTTTACTGGAACGGTAATCTCTATGTATGCTGCCTGCACAAGCGTGCATGCAAACAGGATAACCAGGAAAAACGCGCCCTTTGGCATTGTGAATTTTGAGCAAACCATACAAACCACTTCTTGCAAGTTTTCTTTGCGTTTTCGGCGTTATAAACCCATTCGATTCCCGCAGTGTCGGCGGCGCACGGGCTAATTAGAAAACATCTTGGCGTTCATCTTTGCATAGAACGTATCCATGAATTTTGAAACCTGGTCGTTTTCGGTTATTTCGTGGGAAATCAAGTACGAAAGCACGGTTTTTCGCCGTTCCATCTCGTCACTGACGTCATTGATGGTTTTTGCAGTTGCTTTTGCAAGCTTTTCCTTGGACTGTATTGGGAGTTTTGTGCGCTCAAGCTCGCGGGTTTCCGCATTCCATGAAAATATTTCATTAAGGGCAATCTGGTCGTCAAGCCGCGACACTTCGCTTACTTGGACAACATGCCGCCTCATTTCATTGCCCGAATAGCGCAGGCGGTTCTGGACCACTATAACGTCAACGAGGGGAATTAAAGAGCGGGGCACGTTCATGGGTGCGTTTTCCAGCCGCTTTATAGTGTCCCTGTCAGAATTTGCATGAAGTGTGGCAAGCACTCCGCGGTGCCCAACGTTCATTGCAGTGAACAGGTCTTCTGCTTCAGAGCCCCGGATTTCGCCTACGATAATCCTGTCCGGCCGCATGCGCAATGCGTTTTTAACAAGGTCTTCAAGCGAGGCTTTCTGGTTTGTTTCCATGCGCACCCAGTTTTCGCGTACGCTTGGGTTTATCTCAAGCGTGTCCTCTATAGAAACGATGCGTTCGCTTCTGGGCACAAGGCTCAGCAACGAGTTCAGAGTTGTGGTCTTTCCGCTTGCCGTGCCGCCAACCACCATGATATTCAGCGGGTACACCGCAAAGCCGTCAAGGCAAGTCCACAAGAACGCGGCAACTTCCAACGTGAGCGTGCCGTTGTTGATAAGGTCTATTATGCTCATCGGCTTGTACTGGAATTTGCGGATGGTGATTGCTGTTTTGTAAGCAGTTGGCTCGAATACGATGTTGCCCCTGCACCCGTCAGGCAGCCGGATGTTGTTGAAAGGCTTGGTGTCGTCAACCCCAATCTGGGTAAGCATCATGCGCAGTTCATATTCGTTTTTGACCTGCAGGTTAGTGCTGCACATGCCGTATTTTCTGTGATAAACAAGGATTGGCACGCCGGTACCGTTGATGATTACTTCCTCTAAATCCGTGTCATTGAACAGCGGCTGCATTATCCGGTATCCGTGCACTGCGTCTGCGATTATGCCCGCAACTTTTTTTGCATCAAGCTTGGGCGCCAGTGCAGATATGAATTGTTCAACATTATTGCGGAACCTTTCGAAAGCTTCCTTTGGCAGCGGTTTTCCTGAGCTTGTTTTGTCGCGCGATTCAAGAAACGACTCAAGCGCTTCAGGCTCCTTAAAGCCGGTTGCCTTGCAGAACATTGAGATGGTTATCCTATCCAAAAGCAAGTCCGAAAATTTCGAGCTCAAAAGCAGCTCGTCTTTTGTAAGGTCTTCAGGCACCACGGTGTAAATGCACATGGGGTAGCTTTCGGTAATTTCTACTTTCACAATCATGCACTCTGCCTGCGGCCATATCTTGCCCCAGTAAACAACATAATTGAACTGGTGTTGAAAAATGCACCGTAAAGGCGCCTTTTGCGGCTAATGTGCGTTTTTTGCACGTCTAAGGTTACCCCAATGTTTATAAAGGGTTTAAAAGTAATCTCTACAGCATTTAAAAATCATTTTCGGTTGGTGTATTGCATGGCTAAACAGAGCAAACCAAAGCACAGGATTGACACTTCATTCAATGTCGAAAACATAGTTGCCTCGGCAAACCTCAAAGTCGAGCTTGACCTTTTCAACATTGCAATGGAAATTGACAACGTGGAATACGAGCCGGAACAGTTCCCCGGAGCCATAATGCGGCTTAAGGAAATCGGCACCACCCTGCTTCTTTTCAAGAACGGCAAGATAATATGCTCGGGCGCAAAGAGCGAAAAGCAGATTGGCCAGTCGATAAAGCGCGCAGTTGAACTTCTGGAAAAGTACATGCAATTCCCAGAGGACAAGTAGTTTCTGATTTTTTTAATTTCTTTTTGCTTTAATTTTGTTTTTCCTTTTTTCAATTTTTTTAATTCTATTTCTTTTGTTTATGGTCTAATTTTCCTGCCTCCCTAACCTTTATCAGCATTTTTTTGCTTTTTTCATCATTTTGTTTTTTTTCATTTTTTCCTGTTTTTGTTATATTCAGCATTTACCCTTTTTTTCTAAGTTATTCCTGTAGTTGTTTTCCTTCCCTTTTTTTAACCTGGAGCGCCAGTGCTTACTTTATGGAATTTGCGCCAATAGCATTCGGGCTTGACCCGCTTTCAATAGTGACTATCGTAAGCATGGTTGCAGTGCTTTGGACTAAGATGGGCAAAAATTGGGGTTTCTAGCCATGTTCGGACCAGATCCTTTCTCAGACCCGGCGTCTTTTTTTGCACTATGGATAATCCTGGTTGCCGCGTGGGAATTTGCAAACTCCAGCGTGCCTTTCATGTGAGCCTTCGGGCCTTTGGCCAATCTTGCTTTTTGCAAACCGTTTTATCTGCACCCGGCGTTCTAAGTACTTACAGGTGCTTTTGCAATGCCCGCTTTGAAAAAGGACGCTTCGGATTCTTCAAGCGAGTTTGAAAAAATTGTAAAAGCAGTTGCACAAAAAGTAAGCCCGACCCCCGCAGAGGCGGCTGCCGAGAAGGAATTCGCAAAGGCAATGGTTGCAAAGCTTTCAAAACGCCTTTCAAACGCAAAAGTCATTTTCATAGGCTCCGCGGCACGAGACACCGGCCTTGCAGGCTCGCGCGACATAGACTTGTTCGCCGCATTCAAAAAAGGGACTGAGGAGCAGATTGTTGCGCAGACATTTGATGCTGCAAGAAAATGCGCACCAGGTGCCAAGTGGGTAAAGCACTATGCAGAGCACCCGTATTTGCAGGCAAGGATTGCAGGCTACGATGTGGAAGTAATTCCCTGTTTTGCAATTTCTCCAAACCAAAAAATTATCTCAGCAGTTGACCGCTCGCCTTTGCATATGGCGTACCTTGAGCAGGAGCTTACGCTTATGCAGCGCCGGGATGTTCGCGTGCTCAAGCAGCTGTTCAAAAGCGCCGGGATATACGGGGCCGAAGCTAAAATCGGCGGGTTTTCAGGGTACGTGTGCGAGCTGTTGGTGCTCAACTACCGAAGCCTGCACGGCCTATTGCAAGCTTCATCAGGCTGGAAGCTTCCAACCGTAATCGATA
>JBAZHM010000020.1:0-13814 GCA_041652355.1 Candidatus Micrarchaeia archaeon
CCCCATGGAAAGAACTCGACATTGATGTTGTAATTGACTGCACCGGAAAATACACCGAGCGTGCACTTGCGCAAAAGCACCTCACTTTGGGTGCAAAGAAAGTCATAGTGAGCGCCCCGGGAAAGGAATGCGACGCAACCCTTGTCATGGGCGTAAACTTCAACACTTACGACAAGTCCAAGCACCACATCATCTCAATGGCATCCTGCACTACTGGCTCCATGGCGCCAGTGCTTAAGGTAATCGACGATGCTTTTGGCATAAAGCGCGGCTTCATGACAACGTGCCACGCGTACACCATGGACCAAAAGGTGCTTGATGGCTCACACAAGGACCTTCGCCGCGCACGCGCATCCGCTCTTAACATAATCCCAACAACAACCGGCGCTGCAAAAGCAATCGGAGAGGTCATTCCAAGCTTGAAAGGCAAGATGAACGGGCTTGCGCTCCGTGTCCCAGTAGCAGACGGCTCCGTCACCGACATGTCAATTGAGCTTTCCAAAGAAGTCTCCGTTGAGGAAGTCAATGCCGTGCTTAAAGCAGCAGCAGAAGGCCAGATGGAAGGCATCTTGGAGTTCTCAACAGAGCCGCTAGTATCAAGCGACATTATTGGCAACTCGCATTCATCCGTTTTGGACGGCCTGTCAACAATGGTGCTTGCAGGCCCGGATGGCAAGAAAGGCAACATGGTCAAGATGCTTGCCTGGTACGACAACGAGTACGGCTATTCGTGCCGCGTAGTTGAAATGGCTGCAAGGCTGGTATAGCCCTAAGCTTGTTGGGTTTAATGGGGAGGCGTATGCGCGTATGGCCAAGCTGCTTTCACAAGTAAGCGACCTTGAGGGCAAGCACGTTTTTTTGCGTACCTGTTACGACGTGCCAATAGATGTTTCCAAGCCCAAGCTTGATTCATCGCGCGTGTCTGATGACTTTCGCATACTCGATTCCATTCCAACCATTCGCTATCTTGTTGAGCACAAGGCCCGCATAATACTCGAGCCGGGATGGTGCGGCAGGCCAAAAGGCGAAGATGCAGAGCTTTCGATGGCATGCGTTGCAAAAAGGCTTTCTGAAATACTGCAAAAGCAAGGCCTGCTTGTTGAGCCGCTTTTGATGGCGCCAAATGCACTTGATGGCAGCGCCCCGCGCAGCGTGTACCGCAACAAGTCCGAAGTCATACTTGCGGCAAATTCAATCAAGCCCGGCCAAATCCTGCTTCTTGAAAACGTCAGGTATGATGCAGAGGAAAATTCCGCAGATGAAAACTTTGGCGCGTTTTTTGCCTCTCTAGTTGATGGAGGCGCCCTCTACGTAAATGAAGCAGAAGCGCAAAACCACCGCCCAGCAGCAACAGTGACTGTCACTCCGATAAAGATTGCACAAGTCGGAGGGGACGCCTGCCTTGGCTTCCACTACGCAAATGCAGTTGAGTATATCGGCGGCATTGGAAAGGCGCTTCGTGCGCCAGGCCGCGGAAAGTTCGTGTTCTTTCTTACTGGCAAAAAAATCGAGACCCAGCCGGGAATTACGTCGAAAATATCCGTGGCATCAAACTTGCTTGAGCTAATGCAGCCTGCTGATGTGATGGTAGTGCAGGGTGCGATTGCGTACACGTTCCTTCTTGCAAGCTTGAACGCGCAAATCATAAGCGACAAAAAAATGCAGGCAGATTCCATTGTCTCCGAGTACAACGCGCAAATCAAGCAGGTTGCAAGCGATGCAAAAAAAAGCCCGGAACCCGGGGCAGCTGATGCAGCTGCAAAAAAGACCGAAGAGCTTGAGAAGGAAAAAAGCCTGAAGATACTTTCACTAATCGGGTTCGACCAGGCTCAGGCAAAAGCACTTGTGGGAAATTCCTATGTAGATTACAAGCAGCTTGGCCAGCAGCTCTATTTTGCATACTCGCTGATTTCAAAAGCAGCTGCAAAGAAAGTGCGCATAATCACTGCACTTGACCACATCATTGCCGACCAGCTTCCAAACAAGTCCGGCCAGCTTCCAGCAAATGCTAAAGTTGACGTGTTCCATAGCAGCCTCGGAATCCCCGCTGGTTTTTTGGGAGTCGCTCCGGGCCCTGCAACTATCCTGGAAATAAATTCCGAAGTCGAATCCGCATCAATCATCCTTGTCGCAGGCCCAATTGCAATCGAAGACTCGTCAATTGAGCAGAACTATCACGTGCACAAATCCGTGTTTGATTCCATTGCAAAAGCCAAGGCAGCAGGCGCAATCACCGTTGCAGCTGGAGGAGACACTGCGGCAACTGTATTCCGCTTAGGCTCAAAAGACGCGTTTTCCATAGTCTCAAACGCAGGCGGCGCAACCTTGGAGCTTATTGAGAAAGGCACATCCGTCGGGCTTGAGGCTGTAGAGAGGGCAAATCAGATTGCAGCGCCAAGAAAAAGATAATTATTTTTTTGCCTTTGTTTTTTTTGGAACAACTTGCTTGGATGCTTGCTGCGAAATTGCAGTTCCCTGTTGTGGGGCAATTGATTGAATTGATTGTGTTGCTGCTGGTGTTTTTTCTTGCGGAGTTGCTGGCAATTTTGCTTCAAGCGAATCAGTTATTGCCTGCCGCAGCTGCTTGAGTGCATTGCGCGGCACGTTCCCTGAAAAAAGCACCTTGGCGTTGCCGACAATATCCACCCGCACGAATTCCGGAACAAATGCCCGCAGCTCCTCATCATGCACTTTCGGGTATGAAAGCGGGGATAGCCGAAATCCAATGTTCTGGTTTGGCGAGTTGTTTGAGCTTGCAGGGCCTTTTGACTGGATAAACTCGGCATAGGGGCTTTTTGCAAAGAACTCGGGCGCAAATATCTTGACTGTGAGTATGAGCGTGAAGTTTACAAGCAAAATAAGCAGGAAAGTGATTAGGTAAAAATAGTCCTGGAGTCCAAGGGGAAGCACTATTATTGCAATAACCGCTATCCATATTGCAGCGCCTTGGGCAAGCTTTCCTATCAGCCCAGAATAATTAAGTTCCATGAAAACTAAACTGTGGCTTTCATTTTATTGGTTTGCAACAAGGTTTTCAGCAAGGGCGTGTTGCATGGCTTTGCAAGTCCTGGCAAGCTGCAAATCCACTTTTTTCCATGATATACATTCATCTATATACTTTTTATAAAAAAACTATTTTTTTACCATTCCTTTATAAATATACGTCTGGTAAATTACTCTTGGATGGGTTAAGCAGCCGTCAGGTTCTGCCCGAATTTGGCTGTTTATTTAATGAAGAAAGATAATTACAATCAGGTTGCCTTGGCAAAAGCACTTGTGGCGAATTTGCCCGATCAGTGCTTTGTCCCGGTCAGATGGTGTTTTTCATGAGCTCAAAGATCTCTCCCCGCAAGCACAAAGAAGACGAAGAAGAAGACCCGCTTGATGATGTGGGTTCGTTTGCAACCGAGGGCGCGGCTGTTGATGATTCGGTTGCAAAAGAGTCAGTCGGCGCAAGGCTCAAGTCGCCGTCCGGCGCCATACTGGTGCCTGGCGCAGAGATAATCAGGGAAGCCCAGAGGAAAAAGGACGAAATAATTGCAGCTGCCAACGCCAAGGCGGATGACATAATCGCCGGTGCAAAGAAGGATGCGTCAAGGGCTTCTGAAAAAACCATTGCTGCGGCAAGGGAAAAGGCAGGAAAAGACAAGGACAAAATCCTTGAGCAGGCGCACAAGGACGCGAAGAAGGTTCGCCTTGCCCCGGCAGCAGAAATTTCAAAGGCCGGGCAGCAGGTTTTTTCAAAAGTCTACGGCGACCTCTTCTGACTGCAGGTATTCATTTTTACAAGTGCACAAAAAATGTTCAAGCTAAAAAAAATGGCAAAGGTTCGCATCATTACCACTGAGAAGCACCGGAAGGAGCTCATCAACACGCTGTATTCCTTCGGCATCGTGCAAGTGGTTTCGTCGATGGAGCAACAGCAGGGCCCGAAGCTTGCGGATTTTTCTGACAAAACTGACGCGCTTTACCACATGCGCGACCTTGCAAAAAAGCACAAGGTCGGCGAAGGGTCCAAGGTGGCCGTGATGGCCCAAGACGGGCGGATGCGCAAGGGGCCGCTGAAACCGTCGCCCTACTCTTTTGGCATGTCCCAGATAGTGGCGTCGATGGAGCCGGGGTTTGACAAGCCGCTTGCGGAGTACTCCGGCATATCCGACGCGCTTGTCTACCTGCGCGGGCTTTTGAGGAAGTACGACCTTGGGGACGAGCCTGAGCCGCATCAGGGGGACCTTTTGGACATGAATGGCTGCATCGGGCGGTTTACCCGCATCAAGGCGGCCCTCCAGCTGTTCGAGCAGAAGATTGCGGATGCAAGGGAAAAGTACGACAATGCGCATGCGCTTGTGGGGTACTGCAGCGGCTTTGAAGGTTACCCGCAGTCCGTATCGGAGTTCTTTTCAACAAGCAGCGTGAGTTCGCCCCGGGTCATGATAATCCGGGCAACAAGCAAGAACGCGATAGAGCGCATCATCTCGGGGCTTTACAAGACCAACAGCGTGATATTGGAGAACAAGGACGAGGAGTCCGAGAGCGCGCCTGTTGCCCTGCTTTATGATGCAAATGAAGAGCAGGCAGTGCTTCCCGTGATGGGCGGAGGGGTCGAGATCCTGGCGGGGCCGTTCCACATTTACAAGAACGATACTTTTCACGTGTTATGCCAGGGCGTGCGTTCAGCCGAGGAGCTTGCGCAAAAGCAGCTTGAGGCCGCGGAGGCAGGTCTTAAGGCGCACATTGTCAAGAATAAGGCGGACTACCTTGAATTGGTTTCCAAACTGGAGACGCTGTCAAATCTTTCCACTTTGCCTCTGAAATTCACAAAGGCCGACAAGATACTTGTTGTCGAGTGCTGGGTCCCCGAGGACGTGTACCTGCGGCTTGAGCAGGAGCTTAACGCCGGGCTTGGAAACGTGGTGCAGGTTTCGGTCCTTGAGACCAAGGAGCAGCCGCCAACGCTGATGGACAACCCCCAGGTGGCAAGGTCTTTCGAGTACCTTTTGAAATTCTTCTCGCTTCCACGCACAGGCGAAATCGACCCGACTGTCCTTGTTGCATTCACGTTCCCGCTTTTCTTTGGCATCATATTAGGGGACATCGGGTACGGGATCCTCGGTCTGCTCCTGGCGCTTTTTGTGCGCAGCAAGTCCAAGCCGGGGTTTTTTGGGGACTTTTCCAACATCATGGTGCTTTCAAGCATCTCGTCAATAGTCTTTGGCTTTGTGTTTGCGGAGTTCTTCGGAAAGGAGGATATCTTCGGTTATGCAATCCACCCGATGATCATGCGCGTCTCCACTGTCGGCACTTCAACCATGATCGGCGTCTGCCTTGCAATCGGCGCGTTGCACATGTTCCTCGGGTTTGTGCTTGGAGCGATCAACGGCTACCTCCATCATGACAGGCACCACATGTGGGCCAAGATGTGCTGGGTGGTATTCGAGGCAAGCGCAGTTGTCTTGGCCCTTGTCATGATGTCGCCGTCAATGTTTGGGGGCCTTCCAGTTGGCCTAATCACCAGCGCATCCGAAGCCCTGGTTGCCTTATCGCTTTTAGGCATCCTCAAGCTCGAAGGCATCGCGGGCGGGATCGAGATATTCAGCCTGGTAAGCAACATCTTCTCCTACTTGCGTATAATCGCGCTCGGCCTGTCCGGAGCAATCCTTGCCATGGTCATAAACGCCGTTCCCGTTGACGTAGGCGCAATAGTGGCGATGATAAACGGCACGGCGCCTTTTGATGCTGGCGCGATAATCTCAATAGTTCTTTTTGCCCTCCTATTCCTTGTCGGTCACTTGCTTGCATTCGGTCTGGCGCTCTTCGAGTGCTCGATACAGTCTTTGCGTCTGCATTATGTGGAGTTTTTTTCAAAGTTCTACCACGGCGGAGGCTCCGGGTTCTCGCCGCTTCGCCAGATTGTCTTTGGCAAGAGGCGGCGCGGGCTTGACAACTGGAAAGCCAGGCAGTCAGTAAAGAAGGCAAGGGTAGAGAACAGATATTTGCACAGAGGTGTGATGTAAAATGGTCGAAATGACAATAGGCACTGGAATTGCGTACATCGCGGCAGCGCTCCCAATCTGCGTAGGCGCAATCGCAACCGGCATGGCGATGAGCAGCATCGGCGCTGCAGCAATGGGGTACATGGCGGAAAAGGACGGGAACCCGCTAATCTACGTGGCGCTCCCGGAGACCATGGTAATCCTTGGTTTCGTGCTGTCCTACCTGCTCATCAACGCAATAACCGCGTCAACAGGGGCGGCGGCTGCGGCCCACTAAGTTGAACATGACGCGAGGTCAAAAACCAAGATGGGACTTAACGAGATAATCCGGGACCTTGAGAAGGACGCCCGCTCCGAGGCATCCGCAATCATAGCGGACGCCAACAAGCAGGCGGAGGCAATCATACGCAAGGCCAGGGCGGATGCCAGCCAGATTGAAAAGGATGCTGCTGCCAGGGCCGAGGAGGATGCCAAGCGGTCCATACACTCGGTGAGCCTTGCAAAGATTGATGCGGTCAGGATAATTGCAGCTGCTGAGCGTGAAGTTTTCAGCCAGGTTGCAAAGAAGGTCCGCGAAAAGCTTTACTCGCAGGCAAAGGACAGGAAGGCGTACGAAAAGTACGTTGCAAGCGCAGTAAGGCAGGGCGGCCTGATGATTCGCGAAGGATTTGTGGTTTGTGCAAACAGGCGCGACCAGGCGATAGCCAAAAAGTACGGCCCGCTGTCAAAGACCGTGCTTGACTGCGAAGGCGGAGTGGTTGTCACCTCGCCTGATGGACTCGTGCGCTCGGACAGCACTTTCGAGGCTGTGTTTGCGTCGCACGAGCAGGACGTTGCGGTCTGGGCAAGGCATTACCTGAAACGTTGACTTTGTTTTTTTAAGGGAGTTTGGTTTTGGATTTTTTAACAGCAGGATAAAAACATTCAGATTAGATTAAGGGATTTGGGAAAGAAATGGACCTTTCATACGGATATGCGAATGCCCGGGTTAAGGGCATGAAAAGCAAGCTCCTTGACGAGGAGACGCTGCGCGGCCTGTGCAGCGCCACTACTTTCAACGAGTTCGTGAACATGCTTGAGAGCACGCCCTACAAGCAGTCGTTTGTCAACGCGTCAACGCACAACGAAGGCATACGCCTGGTGATGGCCGGCCTGCGGATGGAGTTTGAAAGCATGCTCGCAACGGTCAAGAAAGTGGTCCCGGCAAGCGGCAGCGGCAAGGTCAGCTCGCTCATATCCTTGTGGGAGCTCAAGCCGCTGCAGGTCATACTCGCAGCCAAGGCGGCCCAGCTTCCCGTTGACCAGTCCTACATAGATTTTCTGGACAAGAGCGGGAAGGAAAAGGCGCAGGTCCTGGTGGCCGCGCAGAATTTTGGCGACGCGCTCGTTGCGCTTGGCAAAGTGGGCTACCCGAAGGTTGCCTCGAAGGCGCATGCAAAATTTGCCCACACCAAGGATTACAAGGTTGCGCTCCGCATCATTGGAAAGCACTATTACGAGAACCTTGCGGAGTACGCAAAGGGCGAGCCGGACCCGCTGATCCGCGGTATTTTGCAAGCCGAGCTTGACTACTTCAACACTTCCACTGCGTTGCGGCTCAAGAACGCCCAGCTCAAGGCAACGGAAATAGCCCGCGAGCTCGTGGCAGCTGAGAAGAGCAGCATCGCAGCACAGGTTGCCCATTGCGAAAACGTGCAGTCCGCAGTTGCGCTTTTGGCCGAAAAGCTGGAAAAGCCGGCTCTAGCCGAATCCTTCTCAAAATCAAAGGACATTTCCGAAGTGGAGCTTGAGATTGAAAAGAAAATGTTTGCAAAAATCCTCTCAGTCACGCGCATGAGCATAATGTCGCTTGGCACGGTGATTGGCTACATTTACCTCAAGCGCCGTGAAATCGAGAACCTGCGCGCAATCGCAGTGTCCCTGACTTTCCCAAAGCGCGAGGGCCTCATGTGCAGGGTTGTTTACACGCTTAAGGGCGAAATCGGTGTTTATAACAAATGAAGATACGCGTAATCGGTGACAACGCCATGGTCCTTGGCTTTTCGCTGCTTGGCGTGCGCGAAGGCGTGCTCACAACCGCAGAAAAGGCCGAGGAGGAGCTGCGAAAGGCGCTTGAGGCTGAGGACATAGGGATGGTAATACTTCTTGACGACTTTGCTGCGAGCTTCTCACATAAAATGAAGCGCCGCATCGAGTCAACAACCAAGCCTGTTGTGGTGATAATCCCCGGCAAGGCTGGAAGCGGAAAGCAGGGCGCAACAAACCTTGCTGCGATGATAAAGAAGGCCATCGGCGTGGAGCTGAAGGCAAATTAGTTTACGATAACAACCGGTGATTTGACAATATGGGCTTTCTAAAAAAGATTTCAGGTCCCGTCGTAGTCGCTGACGGCATGACTGGCAGCACTATCAACGAACTCGTCAGGATCGGCGAGCAGAAGCTTATTGGCGAGATCATTGCCTTGAACGGCGATGACGCCAGCATCCAAGTCTACGAGGAGACCGCAGGGCTCAAGCCAGGAGAGAAGGTAGTCTCAACAGGGCTTCCCCTCTCAGTTGAGCTGGGGCCTGGGCTGCTCTCATCCGTGTTCGACGGAACGCAGAGGCCCCTTGAGAAAATCCGCGCCGCTTCAGGAGACTTCATCGCAAGGGGAATCGACGTGCCTTCCCTTGACCGCAAGGCAGTCTGGAAGTTCGAGCCCAATGTAAAGAACGGCGAGAACGTGTCCGAAGGCCAGGTGCTTGGCACTGTCAAGGAAAAGAACATCGAGCACCGCATCATGGTTCCGGTTGGCGTGTCCGGAAAAGTGTCCGGAATCAGCGAGGGCAACTACAAAGTCACCGACGTAGTGTGCACCGTAGGCAAGACCGACATTACAATGCTCCAAAAGTGGCCAGTAAGAAAGCCGCGCAAGTCAGCAAGCAAAAAAGACATTGAGCCGCCGCTCATCACTGGAAAGCGCATCTTTGACACGCTGTTCCCGATGGCAAAGGGAGGCGCGGCATGCATCCCCGGGCCGTTCGGCTCCGGAAAAACAGTCACCCAGACCGACCTTGCAAAGTACTGTGATGCAGACATCATCGTTTACATCGGCTGCGGGGAGCGTGGAAACGAAATGACCGAGGTGCTCACGGAGTTCCCTCACCTTTCAGACCCGCGCACCGGGAAGCACCTGATGGACCGCACAATACTCGTTGCAAACACTTCGAACATGCCTGTGGCAGCGCGTGAGGCAAGCATCTACACCGGAATCACCCTTGCAGAGTACTACCGCGACATGGGTTACGACGTCGCTCTCATGGCGGACTCCACCAGTAGGTGGGCGGAGGCGCTTCGTGAAATCTCCGGACGCATGGAAGAGATGCCCGGGGAGGAAGGGTACCCCGCGTACCTTGCTCGCAAGCTCGCGGAGTTCTACGAGCGCGCAGGACGCATAGTGTGCCTGGGCAGCGGCGGGAAACGCGAAGGCTCAATCTCGGTAATCGGCGCAATCTCGCCAGCAGGAGGGGACACTTCCGAGCCGGTCTCGCAAGGGACCTTCCGCATCACCAAAATCTTCTGGGCACTTGATTCCTCGCTTTCAAGGCGCCGCCACTACCCTGCAATCAACTGGCTCAAGAGCTACTCGCTTTACGCGGAAATGCTTGCAAAGTGGTTCGAAAAGAACGTCGCAGAGGACTACTGCACCCAGCGGGTGGAAGCAATGGGCCTGCTGCAAAAGGAAGCGGAGTTGCAAAACATCGTGCAGCTCATCGGACCTGACGCACTGCCTGACCGCGAGCGCATGATTCTTGAGGTCACAAAGATGCTGCGCGAGGATTTCCTTCAGCAGAACTCCTACGACGAAGTGGACGCGTACTCTTCGCTGAAGAAGCAGTACCTGATGCTCAAGACCATCCTGCACTTCTACCACAAGGCCAACAGGGCGATTGATGCGGAAGTGCCGCTTGCAAAGATAATATCCTCTCCTGCGAAGGGCTTGATTTCAAAGCTCAAGCGCGTGCCGGAGAAGGAAATCGATGCCAAGGTCAAGGAGGCAGTCGCGTCAATAGACTCGACACTATCCTCGGCATGATTTTTTTTAAATGATATTTTTGGATGAAAGTTTTACAAGAAACGGTGTTTTGCAAATGATTCGGGAATTCCAGACAGTCAAGAACGTCTTCGGCCCCATCGTGATGGTGGATCGCGTTCAGGACGCGGCATACAACGAGATTGTCGAAGTAGTGATGCCCAATGGCGAGAAGAAAAAAGGTCAGGTGCTTGAGACTGCAAAGGGCTACGCGGCAGTGCAGATTTTCGGCACAACAACCGGTCTTGACGTGGAAAAGACCATCGTGCGCTTCTCAGGCGAGACCCTCAGGCTTCCAGTTAGCGAGGACATGCTTGGCCGCGTGTTCAACGGGATAGGAGAGCCGATTGACGGCGGGCAGAACATCCTCTCTTCGGAGAAGCTTGAGATTACCGGAAGCGCCATCAACCCAGCATCGCGCGCGCCGCTTTCGGACTTCATCCAGACTGGCATCAGCACAATCGACGTCACCAACACCCTTGTCCGCGGGCAAAAGCTGCCCATATTCTCAGCAGCAGGGCTTCCGCACAACGACCTTGCGGTGCAGATCGCAGGACAAAGCACGGTGCGCTCCAAGAAGTCGCAGGACAAGCAGGACTTCGTAGTGGTGTTCGCCGCAATGGGCATCACCTACGACGAAGCGCGCTTCTTCATGAACAACTTCGAGCAGAGCGGAGCGCTTGAACGCTCGGTTCTGTTCCTCAACCTCGCAAGCGACCCGTCGGTTGAGCGCATCATCACCCCCCGCCTCGCGCTCACTACCGCGGAGTACCTTGCATTTGAAAAGGACATGCAGGTGCTTGTCATCCTCACTGACATGACCAACTACTGCGACGCACTGCGTGAGATTTCGGCAGCGCGGCAGGAAGTGCCCGGGCGCCGCGGTTACCCGGGCTACATGTACACCGACCTTTCGCAAATCTACGAGAGGGCAGGACAGATCAAGGGCAAGAAGGGAACAGTAACCCAGATGCCCATCCTGACAATGCCTGACGAGGACATCACGCACCCCATCCCCGACCTTACAGGCTACATCACCGAAGGCCAGCTGGTGCTTTCGCGTGAGCTGTACCGCAAGAACATTTACCCCAACATGAACGTGCTCCCCTCGCTTTCCCGTTTGATGAACCAGGGGATCGGAGCGGACAAGACGCGCGAGGACCACGCCGGACTCGCATCCCAGCTCTACGCAGGATACGCGGAAGGAATGGACTTGCGCAACCTCGTTGTGGTAGTCGGAGAGGACGCACTCACCGAGCGCGACAAGAAGTACCTGCGCTTTGCGGACGCTTTCGAGAAGCGCTTCGTGTCGCAGACTCGCACCGAGAATCGCACCATCGAGCAGTCGCTTGACCTGGGCTGGGACCTGCTCTCGATGATTCCTGAGGAGGACTTGAAGCGCGTCAAGCCAGAGCACGTTGCAAAGTACCTCAAGAAGAAGGCGTAAGCCTTCATCCATTTTTTTGATTTGTTTTGAAAGGCGTGAAACGATGAACGACAACATAAAACCAACCCGGATGGAGCTCATCAACACCAAGAACCAGCTTGCGCTCGCAACAAAGGGGCACAAGATTCTCGCCCAAAAGCGAGACGCCCTTGTACTCAAGTTCTTTGAGATAGTCAAGAAGGCGCGCGACCTTCGCACCGAGCTTGACGCGCAGACCGTGGAAGCATACAAGGCGCTTGCAATCGCGGAGTGCATACACTCGGACTCAAACCTCGCAGTCATCGCGCTCACTACTGAGGAGCCGCCGGAAATCAAGGTCTCCGTGAAGAACATCATGGGCGTCCGCATCCCCGCAATCGAGGGCCGCTACGTAAAGAAGGGCCTGGTTGAGCGCGGGTACGATTACGCAGACACAAGCGCGCGCCTGGACTACGCAATAGACCTTTTTTCGGACGTACTTGCAAAATCCATCGACGTTGCCGAGACCGAGACTGCGCTCAAGCGGCTTCTTGGAGAGATTGAAAAGACCAACCGCCGCGTGAACGCGCTCGAGTACCGCGTGCAGCCGGAGCTGCGCGACACCGCGCGTACAATCAAGCTTCACCTGAACAGGCTTGAAAGCGAGCAGTTCTACGCTCTCAAAGTCACCAAGCGCAGGCTCAACCGCAAGGCGGAAGCAGAAGAATTGGCAAGGGTTGCAAAAGTGTCTGCAAAGGCAAAGCCGGCAAAAGCAAAGATTGTCGCGGCATAATTTATTCTTTTTTCATTCGCTTATTGCGAACCGGGAAAGTAAGCCGAAAATTTCCGGTTACGCAAGAAGCAAAATGCAATCTGGTTTGCCGGATTACTTTCGCGTTTTGGTGTAATTATTGTTTATGCTTTGCATTGTCAAATTAAACTATGGTTTTAAATACCATAATACCGTAGATTACTATGGTGTAAAAGATGAAAACCACGCTTATGATTGAGGATGGCCTGTACCGCGAGCTTGTCTCAGAGTCAGTATCGCGCTTTGGAAATGCAAAAAGTATTTCTAAAATGATAAACCAACTCTTAAAATCCCACTTCGAGGCAAAAGGAAAGAAGAGCATGTTCGGCTGCATGCCGGAACTCAGCTACGAGGGCATGCGCGACAAGCGTGATAGAATTTGAACCTGTTAGATACTTCGGCGTGGGTGGATTACTTCCAAGGCGAGCCTAAGGCAAAGGGGTTGGAAAAAATCATCTTTGGAGGCCAGGCTGTGGTGTCAGTGATTTCGCTTGCAGAGATAAAACTCAAACTTTCAAAGCAAAGAAAGGACTGGCAGCCCCTGATTTTTTTCATGAAAAGCAACGCGAGGGTGATTGGGATTGACGAAAAGACTGCCCTTCTTGCGGGTGATTTTGTTAACCTTCATGCGTCGGATGCGCTAATTTACGCATCTGCGGTTGCCAATGGGATGACTTTGATAACTTCGGACAAGGACTTTACTGGATGCAAGAACGTCCGCATATTGTAAGCCCATTCGCGATAGTATTTAAACGAATCAAACGATTATTCTTACTGTATGTATCCGTCAGACAGGCCGCATGTGCAGGCCTTTTCAGCAGTTGTCTTCCTCGCATTCTGGATACAGATGCTCTCGCCTTTTGCGTTCGCAACACCGTTGCCTTCAAGCGGGCAAATAACTTCAAACTCCAGTTCCGTCTCGCAGGATTTGGTTTCTGCTTCTTTTGCCTCAACAAGTTCTGCAGTTTCCTTTGCAGCAACTGCTACTCCTGTTGCATCCTCTGCTGTAGGCGGGCGCACATGCTCAGTTTCACGCCAAACTGCAGACGAGGTAAAAAAAATCTGGGACTCCACGCTGGGCTTTACCGGTCAGGAAGTCAACTCCCTTTCGGATTCAGCGCTGAAAGCAAACAACCCCTCTTCCAACTCAACCAATGGCCAGGTCGTAGTCAACAATTACATAAACAGCGGCGCTTCCACATCAGCAACTGACCGCGTTTCTGTTGACAAGGTTGCCGCACTTTTGGGAAAGTCCGTAAACGAGGTTGCGAATGACTTTGCAGTTGACCCAAAAAACGGCTCAATTAGCATGCAGATGTTCCAAGCAGAAGCAGAAAAAAACAACGCGCTTTCGGGGCTGCTTGGTTCGTTTTCCTCCCTTCTTGGTACTTCTGCGCTTTCCAAAGTGGAGGCTCCAGCATACACCAATTACAAAATCAAGCTTCCAAACAACAAGACCCTTGCGCTAAGCGAGGTTCTTTCACTTGAGGATATCAACGGCAAGGAGGAGTCCTGCCTTCTTGATGACTCATT
>JBAZHM010000021.1:0-13735 GCA_041652355.1 Candidatus Micrarchaeia archaeon
GCCACCACTGAAGGCACGGTCTTTCCCGCAACAGTTGAGCCTTCCGCGCTTGGTATGATTATCGGCCTGTTTCCCTGCATAACTGCAGCTGCCGAGTTGCTTGTTCCCAAATCGATTCCAATTATTTTACCCATATTTTTTCACCTGAATTTTTAGCATAATTTTTTTTTGGCTTGTTTTCCCTTTTTTGGACTATTTTCCATTTTCGTTTCTTTTGATTCTTTTATCGCTATTTTTTCACTTTTTGTCCTCATCCTTGGCTTTTCCGCTTCCTACGACCACCATCGGGTGGCGCAAAATCTGGCCGCAGAATGAATATCCTTTCCTTAATTCGCATGCGACAATGCCTTCCTTGGCCTTGTCATCTGTCCTTACTGCCTCGTGCACTTTTGGGTCGAACTTTTTGCCCTCGCACTCGGCGATTTCCTCCAGGCCGTGGGCTTTGAGCGTATCAAAAAGCCTCTTGCGCAACCCTACAAGCTCCGCTTTGACTTCCTCGTTCTTTTCGTAGTGCTCGATTGCAGAGTCAAAGTCGTCCAAGAGTGCAAGCAGGTCGGATGCTACGAACATCTTTCCCCTTGACTTGCCTTCCTGTGCAACGTCTTCTGCGTGCTTTCGGTAATTGTCAAAGTCAGCTGCAAGCCTTTTGTAGTCTTCAACTGCCACGCAGCCTTCGGGGCATTTTGCCTGCTCAGTGCTGCAGAATTTACCGTCTTTGAATTCCGCTTCTTGGTTTTCGGTATTGTTGCCGGAGTTTTCTTTGTTGTTCATGCCTTCCATCAAAATCACTCTAGTCTTTTTCCAATTGCCTTGCGATCAGCCGCGCCCTGTTTATGTTCTCAAGGGCCTGCTTTTCAAACTCGTCAAAAATCTCGTCAAACCCGCGCGGGTAATATCTGGAGCCGCGCTTTTCAAGCATGCCCAGTTCAGCAAGCCTGTTTAGGTGGTGCAATACTGTGAGCCTGTTAATCGTCTCGATTTCAGCAAGTTCGCTTGAGCCGATGCCATTCTGAGGGTGCGCTCTACGTACTACCACGCGGTAAACTTTGACTACTGTGTGGCTGGTGTCGCGTTCTGAAAGTGCGCCAAAGAGTCTGCAAATCTGCTCAAACTCATCAGCAGGAATCTGCTGTTGAGGTTCCTGTGGCTTTTCTGGCTGTTCCGCAGCCTGTGCCTGCCTAAGCAATACTCTTTGCTCATGGCGTTCGGGCGGCCTTGGAGAAACCTTTGCTAAAAATATCATGTTTCCAACCTTTACTGTTAATACCGTTTTAATGGCTTATTGTTGTGAAACGTGAAAGTATATAAATGTTAATATCGAGTTAACAGTCTGGTTTGGCAGCAAGTTTACCTATAGAAACAGGTGTTTGTCGTATTTCGGTAGTGACTCGGGGTTTGTAACTACTCTTTGGTAAGGCATATATTGTTCCGCGTCCATAGTTATGCTATGTCTAATACTAAACCAATGTCCGCAGAGCATATGGAAATGTACCTTGCATTCGTGCTCCGCGAAAAACGCGTACTCCGCAGCCGCGAGACCAGTTTTCCATCTGAGGAGCTTGCAGCAGCTGAAAAGCAGATAAAGGGCGTAATCCGTGAAGTCCACGCCAAGGTCAAGAAAAAAGAGGAGCTTGACCTTATCATGTCTAAGCCCACCAAGAAACGCCAGCTTTCCCTTGATATCCTTCGCAAATGCAAAGGAATGAACCGCAAGCACGTGATATTGGTTGTTGACAACTTCCTGCTTTTTGACGAAGTAATGAAGAAAACAATCACTTCTAAGGTAGTTCTTCCAGACCCGACTAAGGGCGACGCGTTCTACGTTCCAAAGAAGCACAACTATCGATAATTCGCCGGTTTTCCGGTAAATCTCATTTTTTTGCTCCCAGCAGAGCTGCCGGTCGTTTTCCGTACAATAATATTTCTTACTGTCCAGTAGTGTCCTAGGGACTTGGTTTAAATATTAGTTACTGCACAGTAGTAACATAATCTCGGTTGGATTTCGGGATTATTTTCGCACTTAAGGTGACGTAAGCAATTATGGCTTTGTCGAAAAAAACATACGAGTTTCTTCTCCCGCTTGTCGGATTGCTACTTGTCGCAGGCGCGATATTTTTTGTTTTTCCATCTGCATCAGCTTACGCTGCATGTTCTCCGGGCCAACTCTGCGATGCAACTGGTCAGACCTGCACGTATTATCTTCCAACTGATTCGCTTTGCAAAAGCACCCTTACCTGCAATTCATACAACATTTCCAACATAATCACAATTCCCCACGATAATGACTGCTACTGCATGCAGCGCATTGAGATTACCCGAGTTGACGACAAAAGCCTCCAAGGCGGCGATGCAGATGTGTCTTTTCAGTTCAGCGTGCGCCACGGAAACATAGTCACATACTCGCAGGAAACAGTATACGGGCAAAAGCTTCTTTTCGACTCAGGCAGCATGACCTGCTCAGGATGCAAGTACAACAACCCTGTTTGTGCATCCGGCCAGCACTGCGACACAAGCCGCAATATTTGCATTGATGATTACGACTCCTGCGACTGGTGGGAGTACTACAGCGGCGGCATGTGCCGGCTCCGTTCGGGATACTGCTATAGCGATGGCGACTGCGGCTATGATGAGGAATGTTCCAACCACGTATGCGCCTATAAACACCATGACGACAATTGTGGCTGGTGGCAATACTATGACGGCTGGAGCTGCCACAATAATCCCGGTTACTGCACTTACAGTTCAGACTGCTCTGGATACAACTCTTACTGCGATTCATCTTATCACACTTGCAGGAACGGCGGATATAACTCGTGCAGCAACTGTGATTATTCTTACCAATACTGCGACGATGGAGTATGCAGAAGCAACGTTGACCACTACGACTCCTGCTATGATTCAGATGGTGGCAGGTATCCGGATACTTTTGGTCGCCTAACCGGCTATGATTTTGGCAGTTACAAATCGCGCGATGATTATTGCATCGGCGATTATGTTAGTGAAGGCTACTGCAGTGGGAATGATTTCGAGTCTTCAAGCTACTACTGTGAAAATGGCTGCTCAAATGGAAAATGCAACTCCGGCCCATATTCTGGCTCGTGCTATGAAACAGACGATGGCTACGACCTTGAAAATTATGGGGTTGCTCATGCTGATAGCGGGACTGTAGAAGACCGCTGCATAAATAATTACGTACTTCGGGAATCGTACTGTGAAGACGGAGAAATTCGCACTACGGAAGAGGAGTGCCAAAATTATTGCCAGAATGGCGAGTGCATAAACTCCAACACCCGTGCTTGCAGTGAATGGGAATATTATGACTATAACGAAAAACGCTGCAGGATTTCAGAAGGAAGGTGCACACAATTTGACCTGTCCAAATGCTATTCAAACGGGCAATACTGTTCAAGCGACCACTATTGCACATTTGGCTCAAGTTCCACAGGCAGTTCAAGTTCAACCGGCGAATACCATTGCTCTTCTGGTGAGTACGTCTGTGGTCTTGATTGCGAAGACTATTATTACATTAGTGCGACTTGTGGAAGCGTAATGAAGAGCTACTGCCAGACGCACAGTGTAAACTATCTCAGCATAGGCCCGGTTTGCAAGGACTATGGCGCTTCAACTGTGCAGTGCTCTCTTACACTTGCTTATAACGCAAACACACAAAGTCAAGAGTGGATGATAAACGAGTTCGACGACCCTAAATCCATCGGAGGGCAGTACTGCAGGTACGACCCGCCGGTCAACTGCAATGCTTACCTAACAGGTCCGGGGCTTTCAAGGACATCCATTGGCACTTACCCGTTCGAGACTTTTCCTGACGTTGTTTACTCACCGGCAATCACCGTGAACCGTTCCTACTTCAAGACGCAGGGAACTTACACCCTGGACGTGAACTGCAAGATTACGCTTCCAACAAACAGCACTGAATGCAATGCAGGCTGTGGAACTGCTGGTGCAACTGTCAGTTTCCACGTTGACACTTGCGGCACTACCCTGAGCATGGAAACTGACAAGTACCAGTACTATCCGGGCGACGTGATGACCATCTATGGAAAGGTCAAAAACAACAACATCCCTATCAGCACTACCATCCACATTGGCGTGTACAATGCAGCAGGCACCAAGGTTGGTGACATTCCGGTTCTTGCATCAAACGGAGAGTACACTACAAACTGGATAGTCCCAAGTGACTACCGGTCCGGTGCGTACATTCTCAATGCAACTGCCCAGTTCAACGCCTGTGCGCCAGCAGCATCCAACATCGGCATTGGCGTGACTTCATGTTCAATAGACGTGTCTGCTGCTGTTTCACAAAAAGGTTTCTCAAACCCCGCAACAGTCTCCGGTACGGTCTCAAACTACGCTGCCCCGCTTTCAGGCGCCAATGTCACTGTAATGATTTACAAGGACGGCAGCCTTTACCGCCAGAGCTTTGGTGCAACACTTGTAAATGGAAATTATGCCATCACCCTTCCGGGCCCATACAGCGACGGCACGTTCTCAACACAAGTCAGCATAGGCTACAACACCTGCAAGCAAGTGTCCACTTACACTTCCCCGTTTGGAGGCGGTTCAACAGGCTCGTTTTCAGGTTCATGTGATTTGCACGTCATAAACGCAGCAGCAAAGTTTTCCGAGTCAAGCGGCGGGCTTTTGGTAACAGGCACGCTTGCTGATGGCAACAACACTGCAGTTGCAGGTACCTATAATGTTGAGGCACGCGACTCTGCAGGCGCAGTAGCCGGTTCGGCATCAGGCTCAACTTCAAGCAATGGCGCAATTAGCGTTACGATTGCAAACCTTGCTGCAGGAAAATACGACGTTGTGATAACCTCATCAAGCGGCCCGTGCAGCGCAACTGACAAAGTGTCCACAAACGCGGACTACACTGTAATGCTATTCTCATCCCCTACTTGCGGAACTACTTCCGGCAACTACCAAGTCAAGTTAAAGAACAACCAGCAGTCAAGCACAACCGTCACAATCGCCTACTCTTCAATATCCAAGGTGGCTTTTTCAGGCCCATCATCAGTTAACCTTGATGGCAACTCCGAGAAAGTCATAAGCATCGATGTGGCATTTGCTGACGGATTTTCAGGCGGCTCTATTGGAATAGTGAACTTCAACAATGGCAACGACGCTTCAGCACAATCCCTTGAGCTTCCGATATGCGCGGTAGGAAACATCAGGCTCAACATCATTGACAAGATGCGTTCCGGTTCAATAGGCCAGCAGATGTGCTACAAAATGTACGTTGAAAACCGCGGGCCCGAATCGGGCACTGTGACCCTTTCATACGAGTCTGGCGCATACTATACAAACGGCGTGTTCAACTTCCAGCAGTTCCGTCTCTCCTCGTACGAGACGCGCGATGACTTGGAGTTCTGCGCAACCGTTCCCAACTCGCAATTTTCAGTCATCCCGATAGTAGTCCGTGCAACCGCGCCATTTGGCACTACTTCGGACACCGTGGCTCTTTCAAACAGCGCGACAAGCTCGGACATATCCGTATCCTTCTCAGGCTGCCCGTACATTACAGCTGGCATGCAGTTCCCAATCAGCCTTTACAACAATGGCGAGACTGGCAACTATGTTGTGGAGCTTTCAGACAACGGTTATCTCCACCCGGCAGTAAACTCGCCGGTAATCTACAATTTTGCACGCAACTCAAACCAGATAGTCACCATAAGCGTAAGCCCATCCGGGCTTTGGGCGTCAAACTACGTTACTTTGTATATCCGCAAGGAAGGCGCAATTGTTAAGCAGCAGCAGCTGTGTTTCCAGACGGTCGGCGCAAAGAATGCAAGCTCAAACTATGCGTCCTCCCTTTATGGAATAACTCGGCAGCCGCTGTCCACGCAATCAAGCGACGTAAATCTCTCAATATACCCGCCGCAGTTTTATTACTATTACAACGGCAGCAACTTCGTGGCAAACGCGTCGTTTCTTGTCCAGAACAACGAAGACCGCGCCCTTAACATAGAGGCAACGGTAACACTCCCGTCTGGCTGGAACTTGTCTTACTCTCCCCGCGCAATGGTGATTGCAGCAGGCGACATGCGCGAGTTCGTTGTTGTGATGTCTGCATCAGACTTTGAAAAGAAGCAGTACAATGGCGTGTTCACTGCAGCAGACCCGAACGCACGCAAGGTGCGCGCGCAATTTACGCTTGATGCATCAGACGCAGGCCAAGGAGCAGGCATCCTGACTGGATTTGTATCCGGTGCAATGTCCAGCTACGGTCTTGGAATTTTAGTCCTCATTGCAATAGGCGGGGTCCTATTGGTGGGCATTCGGAAAAATTACCAAGTGATCGGATGATTTGCATAGTCACAAGGTCGCAAAGTCAAACAGTCCCTTATTAATTATTTTAGACGCGGAAATTCTGTACTTTTAAAAAAAGGTTTTGGGTGGAAGATATGAAGAATTTGTTCGTATTCGGCGCAGTAATGCTTCTTTTTGCTTCGGCGTTTGCTTTTGCAGACTCGAGCGTGACCGTATGCAGCGGCGAGAACGCGGTTTTTGAATTCGAACTTTACAACCAAGCCGAGCCGTTGACGTATTCCATCACCGCTTCCGGAATAACCGGTGTGCTTTCGCTTAACAAAGTGTACCTTGAGCGCGACCAGAAGGTAAACTTTACCTTTACTGCATCTACCAAGGACAAGGCTGCAGGCACTTATCCATTTTCCATTGTAGCTGACGGCCAGGCTTCAGTATCGCGCGCAAGCGCAACGCTTACCGTGGCGAATTGCTATAGTTCAGTAATTGTAGCCAATCCCGCTTCCATTTCCATCCCGCGCTGCAACTCCGGCAAAGTCAAAATATCCGTGCAAAACACCGGTACAAAGTCAGACTCTTATTCAATAACTTCTTCAGGCGACCTTACGACCACCTTTTCGCAGTCGTTTGTAACTGTCAGCCCGTCCTCTTCAAGCACAATTGATGCAACTATTTCCGTGCCTTGCTCTGCAACAGCCGGAACCCACACTGTGCAGGTTTCATCAAGCGGAAAAATCAAGCAGACTGCATCCATTACCGTGCAAGTCACTGCGCCCACTCCCACTCCGATTCCAGCAGGCTGCGCATATGCAAACCCGTCGTGCAAATCGCCGATGGTATGCCAGGACAACAAGTGCGTTCTCCCTCCAGGGTGCAAGTACAATAACCCCGTTTGCCAATCGGGATTTTCATGCGATAATTCAACCAACTCGTGCCGTGAAATTCCAAAAGTACCCGCACCCGTACTCACAAGCCCAGTAAAAGATGATGCCTGCCGCGGTGAGGTTGTACAATATGATTACGAAATAACGAACCCGTCAACTGTTTCGCAGACTTATGCAATATCAGTAAACGGCGTGATAGCTTCAGTGAAGCCTTCAGCGGTAATAGATGTTGCTGCAAACAAGACCGTCCCGTTTTCAGTGTTTGTTGACACGGCGTCAATTACGCCAAAGGCTTACAGTTTCAACGTCACCGCAAAGTCAAAGGCAAATTCAGTAGCCGCATCCGGCAGCCTTAATGTGCGCGAGTGCTATTCGGGGTCAATCAGCGTTACAGGCAGCGACATTTCCATGTGCCCCTCGCAAATTATCGTTCGTTCTGTGACTGTAAAGAACAAGGGCGCAGAGTCCGATATTTTCATGCTTTCATCAAAAGGCCCGTCTGATATGCGCGTGGAGTTCCAGCCGAGCGCACTCATGCTTGCTCAAGGCGAGGAAAAGTCTGCGCTTGCAATAATCACTGCGCCTTCCATTTACAATGCATCTGGCGAGTCGCGCGTGCTCACTGTTGCTGCAACCTCAAACTCAATTGCAAGCACGCAGATGCGCATAGTTCTTTCAGCATTGGCATCCTGCCCGTCAACATCCGGCCCGACAATGTTCCTTGAAGCAGTCCGTGCATGCCAAGGCGAGATAGCGCGCTTCAAGTTCGGGCTGTACAACCCTGAAAATAACACAAAGGTATTCAACCTTTCCATGCAGTCCGAGCTTAACGGAACGCTTTCGGTGCCGTTTCTTTCAGTGAATGCAAAGAACTCTTCGGATATATACTACACCGTTAACACTTCCGAAGTTGCTATTGGAAAATACCCGATTACGCTTTCCGCATCATCAGGCTCATCCAATGCTTATGTTGCATCCCAGCTTTTAGTTGAGGATTGCTTTGGTTCCAACCTCACATGGATTGGCGGTTCCGGAGAAAATGGCACAATCATTATAGTATTGCCGACTGCAACTCCCACTGCTGCACCTTCCGCAACTCCGGTTGTTACCGCCAATGCAACAACAGTACCAACTTTGAAGGCAAATGCAACTGCGTCTCCGACTGCGAAAGCCAATGCGAGCGCAATGCCAACTGCAAATGCAACAGCAAAGCCAATCGGCGTTCTTACTGCAAGCATTCCGCAGGGGCTTTCAATGGAATCTGGTCTTGTCAAGAAGTTCTCGGTAACTGTTCGCAACAATGCAGGCTATGATGTAAAGTCGGTGAGGATTCTCATATCCAACATGACCCTGTCAAGCAGCGCGCCAATAGCTGTTATTCCCGCAGGAAAGAGCGCCTCAGTTGACGTGATAGCGTCGACTACTGTTGCCGTCCCGTTCAATGCAACCTTGCGTGCAATCGGCGAACAGGGCTTTGGGGATGCGGTTTTCTTTGTGAATGCGACTGCAGGCAGGATTTCTGCAAAGGCGCTTAAGGTTTCAACTCTGCCAGTCAACGGCACTAATGGCACAAGCGAGTACGTAAACACTACTGTGCGGCTGTTCAACTATGCAAACTCTTCTGTGAATGTGACTTTGCTCATGCGGGAGGCCAACGTTAAGCTTTCACAGCAAAAAGTTGCCATACCTGCAAAGTCCTACATTGAATTGGCGCTTTCTACCCAGCTTCCAAAAGGCAAGGACTACAATGCAACCCTTGTCGCAACCACAAGCGACGGCAGGATTTACTCGATGCCAATTTCCCTCAAGGCAATATCGCCATCCGGTTCAACCGGCCTGGTCTCAGGAGGCCTAGTTTCGCTCTTTTCGCTTGCACTCGTGGCAATCGGAGTGATACTCGTGCTCTATTATTTTTCCCGCAGAAACGGCACAGATGAAGATGAGTGCGAAGACGACGACCCGGAAGAGTCCGGGCAAGAAGAAGAGCCCGAACCGAAAAAGTCAAAGAAAAAATAGTTTGTAAAAGCGTGTGATGTCCTTTGGTACTTGAAGCAGTCGCCCTTGTGGGCCTTGCAGGCTTGGATGCTTACTTGGTAAACAAGTATCTGCAAACACGGCAGCAGGCAAAGGAAGGCAACACCCGTTCATATGCGCAAAAGCAATCAATGCCGCAGCCTGCGGTAGCAGCCGCCACTTCAAACACTGCGTCAATTGTTTTTGCATCTTCAGGGTCATCGTCTGTTGGTGATTCAGCTGTGCTTTCCAGCAGGCTTACCGCAATAAAGGACGCAGTAGGCAAAGTAGAGTATTCCGATGAAGTGCTTCCCTATGCGCTTGGAAAGCTGTCATCGAATTCACTTGCAGATGCAGCAAGGCTTGAAGAAAATGCTTTTTCAAGCGAGGACACGACTGTTTCAGAATCAAGCACCACTATCTCATCGTCCTTTTCATCATCGTCCATGTCAGATGCTTCTGTGTCCCTTGATGAAAAAGTGGAGTCGCTTTTTGAAAATGTCAAGTCGCATGAAAGTAATGTGCAGGACTTGCGTTCTGACTTTGCAGTTTTAGAATGCCGCATTGCAGCAGTTGAGCGCATGCTTGGAATTGAAAAGGCAGCTTCACAGCGAAAATCCGAGCAGATAGACATACCCTTCAAGCCAATAGTTGTGCAGCCGGTTATAGTTGAAAAGAAAGCCATGCCCGCAAAGCATGCCAAGAAAAAGAATGCAACGGCTGCAAAGAAGAAAGCAAAGTCAGCTGCAAGAAAGGCTGCAAAGAATGCAGTTGCAAAAAAAGCAGCAACGGTTAATGCAAAGAAAGTTTCAGCCAAGAAGGCAACCGCTGCGATGAAGAAGTCAACGAAAGCCCAAATAACCAAGATTGTAAAGAAAGCTGTAGCCACGGCAGTTAACAAAAAAACGGCACACGAAAAATCAGCTGCAAAAAAGGCCAGCAAAAATCTTCACAACCACAAGCACCACAAGTCCAAAAGCACATCCAACCGCGTAGAGCTTGTAATTAAGAACCAAACTGCAAGAAAGCAGAAGAAGCGCCGCAAGCCTGCAGTACGGAAGACAAATCGCGTTGAGCTTGTCATCAAGAACCAGTCTGCAAGAAAGCAGAAGAAGCGCCGCAAGCCCGCACGCAAATCAAATCGCGTTGAGCTTGTAGTGCGCGACGCAAGGCAACAGAAAAAGACTTCCAAGGTAAAAGTCAAGCGCGCCTCAAACCGCGTTGAGCTTGTAGTAAAGAATGCAGCAAAGCCTGCTGCAAAGAAAGTGGCAAATAAGCGCAAAGCCTCATCATCTAATCGCGTTGAATTAGTGGTAAAGACGGCTGGCAAGAAAGTTGCAGTTAAAAAACAGGTTTCCAAAAAGCCGGCAAACCGCGTTGAAGTAATGCTCAAGGACCCGTCCCAGAAAGTCGAAGTCGTTCCAGTTAACAAAGAGTCAAAGCCCGTTGAGAAGACGCAGAAGCCCGTTGAAAAGAAGGGCGATGAATCGGACTCCAATGACCACATGGACATCGAGTGGAAGGGCTCCAAAATCAAGCTCTATTCGGGCGAATCGAAGGACTAAAAACCTTCATCGTCACTAGTTTTATTACTAATACTTCGGGTTGCTCAGTCAATCCCCGATGTTTATTCTGAAAGGTGGATTGAAATGGAAAAGACTTTTGTAATGCTCAAGCCGGACTGCGTGCAGCGTGCGCTCTGCGGAGAGGTGCTTTCGCGCTTTGAAAAAGCCGGGCTCAAGATTGTGGCAATGAAGATGACCAAGCCTTCCAAGGAGCTTGTCACCAAGCACTACCCGTCTGATGACAAGTGGCTCGCTATTGTCGGCCAGAAGACGCTTGAAAGCTACCAGAAATACGGAATCGACCCGAAAAAGGAGCTTGGAACTGACAACGCAATTGAAATCGGCAAGATGGTCAAAGGCTGGCTTGTTGACTTCATCTGCGGCTCTCCGGTAATCGCATTCGTTCTTGAGGGCAACCACTCAGTTGAGAACGTGCGCAAAATTGTAGGCTCGACCCTTCCGCTTGTCGCGCTTCCCGGGACTGTGCGCGGAGACTACGCTATTGACTCTCCTGACTTGGCCAACGCAAAGAAAAGGCCAATCCGCAACCTCATCCACGCATCAGGCTCAATTGAAGAGGCAAAGTTTGAAATAAGCTTGTGGTTTGCTGAAAAGGAAATCTACGCATACAAACGGGCCGATGATGCTATAATCAACGGATAGGAAAAACAGAACAATGTCTCTCTCAATCAATACATGCTTTCAGTGATGAAGAATGCCCGCCCTCCGCCAGCCCATTGTGTGCGTGCTTGGTCACGTCGACCACGGCAAGACCAGCCTGCTCGATGCGATTAGGCACACCAAGGTGCAAAGCAGGGAAGCAGGAGCAATCACGCAAAGCATAGGTGCGTCAGAAATCCCGATTGGTGTGATAAAGGACGTGTGTAAGCCCGTGCTTTCTAGGCTTCCAATCGCGTTTACCATTCCAGGAATCCTTACCGTTGACACTCCGGGTCACGAGGCGTTCACAAACCTGCGCCGCAGAGGAGGGAGCATTGCAGACATTGCAATACTTGTAATCGACGTGACCAAGGGAGTGGAGCGCCAGACCGAGGAGGCTTTGGACATTCTCCGTGAATTCAAGACTCCTTTCGTAGTTGCTTTGAACAAGACGGATGCGATTTCAGGATGGAACGCCCAACCGGGCGCTTCGTTTACTGAGACTGAGAAAGTCCAGCAGGAAAGAACCAAGACCCTTCTTGACGAGCGCCTCTACCATATTGTTGGCCAGCTTTACTCTCACAACATTTCTTCCGAACGTTTCGACCGCGTAAGCGACTTTACAAAACAAGTGCTTTTGATTCCAGTCAGTGCAAAGACCCGCGAGGGAATTCCCGAGTTGCTTTTATATGTTTCCGGGCTTGCGCAGAAGTTCCTGGAAAAACGGCTGACCATTGTTGAAGGAGTTGGCGGCAAGGCAAACATCCTTGAAGTGCGCGAAGAGCGTGGCTTGGGTAAAACTCTTGATGCAATCCTTTTCGACGGCACGATTTCCGAAGGCGACACTTTAGTATTTGCAAGCGTGGAAGGCGCAATACAAAGCAAGGTAAAGGCAATACTCAAGCCAAAGCCGCTTGACGAGATGCGCGACCCGCGTGAAAAATTCTCTTCCATCCCAACAGCGTCAGCTGCGGTTGGACTTAAAATCGCCTGCGAAGGAGCTGACATTGCGGTTGCAGGCTCGTCAATCACCATCATCAACCCCGTTGATGCCGAGCACGATGCCAAGGTTGATGCTGCAAAGCAGGCAATCGAATTTGAAATCAAGGAGCTTGTCACAGCAACCCAAAATGACGGCATCATAATCAAAGCAGATGCATTTGGAAGCTTGGAGGCAATAGAAAAACTGCTCGCAGGCGAAAAAATCACTGTGCGCTCAACAGGCATAGGCCCTGTTTCCAAAAAAGAGGTGCTTGAGGCTGCAAGCGTGGGCAAGAAAAAACCCGACCTTGGCGTTATATTTGCATTCAACGTGCCGCAGGACGCCGACGTGCAAGCCCTTGCAAACTCCGAGGGAGTCAAAATCTTCCCAAGCTCAATCATCTACTCAATAGTTGATGACTACTGGCGCTGGATTGAGGAAAAGAAAGCTGCAGCAAAACGCGAGGCTTTTGCAAGCCTTGTAATGCCCGCAAGGGTACTTGTCATGCAGGGGTGCTGCTTCCGCGAGTCCAACCCAGCTGTGTTTGGAGTCGAGATTGAGTCCGGCCTTCTGAAGAAGGACGCTCCGCTTATGAATGAACAGGGCATTGTTGTCGGCGCTGTCCGCGGAATCCAAAAGGACAAAGAGCCAGTTGAATCCGCAAAGAAGGGCGAGCAGGTTGCCATAAGCATGTCGGGAGTCTATTTCGGCAGGCAAATCAAGGAAAAGATGAAGCTTTACACCAACCCGCCTGCTGATGACATGGCAACCTTGGAGGGCAAATACAAGCAGGCGCTTTCAGCTGACGAGCAGGATGTTTTGGCGCAAATCAAGGCGTTGAAAGCGCTGGGTCAAGGTTAAACGCAATCATCCAAGTCAAGGCATTGCTTTGAATCAGGCGAATGGTGAAAAAACCAAAATGGTACTGCCATCCAAATCACAACTTCGAACTTTTCTTTATTCCAGCCACCTTAATGGTTATTCTTCAGGAAACCGCGGAACTCTCCAAAAGGACGGCTCGCGTACCGTCGCTTATTCCAAAGGCAACTGGGAATATCAGGACAACTATTTTGGCGGGAACCCGTTCGGCGGAAGGGAAGTGGTTTTTTTCAATGGAAAGCCACTGTACCTGATGTCATATTATGGCGCTTTATCAGCAGGAGTCGTTGACATTGAGAGAGTTTTTTGCTTCCTGCGCAAGGCCCTTTGCGGTTCTCCAAAAGCCAACCCTTACCGGGGCCCGAAGTCCTTTTGCCTTGGCAGCCTTGCATACCGCAACAACTGGTCCGGAAGCCTTTCTGGTTTTTCCGGTGAGGAGGCCATCTGGCGGATGGAGATCGGAA
>JBAZHM010000022.1:0-13748 GCA_041652355.1 Candidatus Micrarchaeia archaeon
CATAACCCAGCGGCTCAAGTACGACCAAAAGTCGTGCATTGTGGTGCTTGACGAGGCAGACCGCGTTTCAACAGGAGAAGCCACGTCCGCCCTTTACGAGCTTTCACGCGCAAGCGAAAACCACGGTGCTTTTTTTGGCCTGATATTGGTATCAAACGTGCCCGACCTTGCAGCTGGTTTGGACAGCCGCATTCGCAGTTCCCTTCGCCTTGAAAAAGTGGAGTTCAAAAAATACCTGCCTTCCCAGCTGAAGGACATACTTGCTGCCCGCGCAAAGGATGCATTCCTTCCCAATGCAGCAAGCGATGAGATAATCGGCTTGTGCGCTGCGTTCGGGGCAAAGGCAGGAGGCGACGCGCGCGTTGCACTGGAAGCTTTATGGCATGCAGGCCGCAATGCTGAAAAGCGCGGGGCAAAGGTTGTAGAAGAAGCCGATGTGCGGGCATCCTATGGCGGTTCAGGCGAGTGGAAAAAAAATCAGCGCCTGACTGGCGTTTCAAAGCCTGAGGGCATAGTTCTTGACCTTTTGGCAAAGCACGGCGAGATGACCTCTGGCGAGCTTTACGAAAAGTACATTGCGATAAACGGCGAGAGCGAAAGGCAAATCCGCAACTATGTAAACACGCTTGAAAATAGAAAATTAGTTTCCATCCGTGACGCGCAGTATTTGAACGGCCGCGGAAAAACTCGGCTTGTGAAGCTGCCCTGATTTTTGCCTTTCCTTATTCTGCTGCAGCCTGCAGGAGCGCTCGCTGGTCAAAGCCTATGATTATCTTGCCGTTAAAGTCAATTACCGGCACGCCCATCTGGCCGCTCTTTTCTATCATTTCCATTGCTGCCTTTTGGTCGGTGCCTACGTCGATTTCACTAAATGCAATTCCTTTCTTTTTGAGCCAGTCTTTGACCATGTGGCAGTACTGGCAGGTCTTAGTAGAATAGACTGTGACTTTGTGCTCTTTTGCCATGGGAACCATCTCCTGTAGAAAATGAATGCTGAGTATTACTTTTCACTTTGCGTCCGCTTTTATTTCCTACGTTTGCGTGCCCAGAACCTAAACCTCTTAAACGGCGTGCTCGTTATAGCTTAGTAATTTATTGGGTTTGTGGGTTTTCATGCACGTTGCTGCGCGTTCGGCGCTTGGTCTTTTTATTGTACTGCTCGCTTTTTCAGAGCCTGCGGCAGCTGCGGTGATTTCATCCTGCGGCACTACCATTTCCTCTCCTGGAACATATACTTTCGAGCGCGATGTTGACTGCACCACGTATGCCCAAAACGGCGTGGCAATCTCAGCTTCCGGGGTGACCCTCGACTGCAAGGGCTACAAGCTTACCGGCAAAGGCGGGTTCCCCAGTTGGGGCGTAATCATCGCAGGAGTAAACAACGCGGTTGTGAAGAACTGCAAATTGGATGGGTTTTTCTTTGGCATTGGCGTGGGCATGCGCTACTTCGGCGACTCCGGCGGCAGCAACCACGTTATTACCGGCAACACTGTCGAGGGTTCGAACTGGGCCAATATCTACACATATATTACCAGCGGCACGATGATAAGCAACAACGTCGTAACCTCGCGGGCCGGCACTTCGGGCATCTACATCGCCTATCAGTCATTCAGCACTTCCGCAGTCGATAACACTGCGTCGGACATTGCGGTCGTTCCCTCAGGCGACATCTGCGGAGGGTTCCAGGCAAAAAATGTCGTGTCCGGTAACAACGTTTCCTGCGGGATATATACGGAAGACAGCGGCATGGAAATTTCAAACAACCGCGCCTGCTCCGGAACCGAAGGGATGGGCAAGATCTTCTGCGCTTTCTCTTACCGCTGCGGTCTGCATGGCAGTCCAGACGTAACCGTTTTCACCGGAAACATGTGCGACGTGATTCCAACATCGTATGGCGGCTGCGGCAGCAGTGCGGCGTGTCACCAGTGCCCGAACCTGGCTCGAAAACCAATCACCACCACTAAAAACGAGTCTTGGATAACCGTGCCTGCAGACCCGGAACTTGGCACCATAGCTTTTTCAGTAATGGCTTATGAGGCGCGCAAGGTAAGCGAAAGGCCGTTCTCGCAAAATGATAGCTCCCCCTGGATTAACATCACAAGAAGCGATGCAATGGCAAGCTGCGAGGACCGCGGTCCCGAATACCATTTGGTCACGCGGCTTGAGGCGCTTGCGATATCGCGCAACATCGAAAGAACAGCGATAAACAACCTTTCATCAGAAGCCAACGTGGTGATGTTTGCCAACGGCAGCGTAAAAACAAACGAAGGAACGCTTTCAGCGCCAGCAAGCCCGAACATTTCCTCATGCAACATTTCGCGGCCTCTTTCTGACAGCCAGAACGCACCGTCTGCTACGTGCCAGCTTCGCACAATCGGCTATGCGGGCACGGGCGGATCTTATGCTGATGAGAACTGGCGGCTTCGCACGCATGTGCTTTCAAACGGCGAGGTAATCTGGGATTGGGCTGGCAACGCATGGGAGTGGCTGGGTTCAGTCTGCCTTTCAGACAGTGGTTCCGGCTGCGACGGGTGCTATTACGGTCCAAACGCAAATCCGCTTGAGTGGACGGATGCGCACATAGGCGAGTTTGAGCGCACCGCAGCAGGGCCCAGCAACATTTATTTAGGCAATGCCAACGCAACTGGCGCGTATATTGGATGCACCAAAGACGGCAACCCGCTTGTGCGCGGAGGGTACAACATTACCGGCACTGCAGCCATGCTTTATGGCAACGGGATTTATGCTTTGAACATGGCATTATCTGACAGCGACAAAAGGGAATATTTGGGGTTCCGCTGCGTAAAGAACCTCGACTGAGAATTTTCATTTATAGGGTAATTTGATGCAAAAGGAACCACAACAACAAAAAATGCAGGAACGGAAGATAGCCGCATCTGGCGTGCTTTCGCCTATTGTGAATGCCTACTATTGGGTAGAGGACACTTTCTATTATCCCATGATGGATTTTCTTGCCCGGTTGGGTCTCCCGGTATACCCGTGGTTCATCGACCCAATTGAAGACCGCGGCCTTCCAAGCTTTCCATTTGCGCTTTTTGGAATCCTGGTTATACTTGCACTGCTTTTGCTGTTTTTTTCACAGCCCCCTGTTGGCACTGCGACAATATCCCTTCTTTCCTACTCCGGCGTGCCAGTTGAACACGCGCGTGTTCTTTTGCACATGGAGTCGGCTTCCGGCAGCCTTGTTGGTTTTGCAGTTTCGGGCGCGGATGGGACTGTCGCACTGGCAGGCGTTCCGCTCGGCCGCCAGCTTTGGGTTGATGTAGTTGCGCAGGGGTTTGAAAACTATTCCAATGCAATACTTCCGCTATCCGCAGATGGCGAGTCTCAGACAATATACCTCACCGCCTTGGGTTCAGGCAATTCAAAGGCAGTTGCAATTTCTGTGAAAGTAGTTGACACCGACTCCGCGGCAATAGCCGGTGCAAGCATTTCCGCAAGCAAACAGGACGGTTCGTCATACGGCCAGTTTATCACAAGCGCAGCCGGAGTGGCAAAACTTGCAGTCCCCACAAACGAATCTGTTTACCTTGACGTTTCAAAGGACGGGTTCGTGCCGTTATCCCGCAGGCGCATAAGCAGCCAGGACGCACCTTCAGCAACAATCACGATGTACCGCGGAAGCATAGAATTCGCATCCGCAGTTTCCGTTGTCGTTTCCGTCACCAATGCAACGGGCGCAAAGATCCCATCGCAAATAGTCCTTTCATCACAATCAGGCGTCGTGCTTGAAAATGAGAACGCAAGTACTGGAGAGCTGTCGCTGTCCATCCCTTCCGGCACCAGGTTCCTGTGCCGTGTTGTTGCTATAGGTTCAAATGCCGGGAATTACTCGCCGTATTATTCCGACCTGCTTATTGCGGATGATGATGTGAACTATGTGGACGTGGTGCTTTCTGCGGTATCAAGCTCAAACTCAAGCCGTATTTACATCGCTGTGAAAAATTCCAAAAACAAGAGTTATTTGGACGCGGCAACTACGCTATACGAGGAAGGCACTAATTATTTTGTTGCAAGGAAACAGACGAAGGGGTCTGAAATTTATTTTGACGGGCTTAATCCCAAGAAGAAGTATTATGCTACTGCCTACACTCCCGGGTACTACCCTGCTGTTGGGCGCAACCTTTCGCTTGGCTCAAAAAACACGTTGCTGCTTGACGCAATCGCAGATCCTGGCAGCGATATAACCGTGGTTCCTGACAACAGTTCCATACGCGCAACCGTGCTTGATGCCGACCGCAAGACCATAGTGCCAAAGGCAGCTGTGTTAATTACTGCTCCGGATGGCTCGTTTTCAGGATACCCTGCGGTAATGACTTCCTCTGATGGCATTGCTTTCATACCCGGTGTGCGGCCGGAAGCGGTTTTCCGGGCGATTGCAGAAAAGCCTCCGAGAACAGGGAAAAGCGATTCATTCACAACATCGCGTTCCAAGACCTCCAACGTGACGATATACCTGGACCCGGCGACGGCTTTCATAATTGTGCGGCCGTATGACCGCCAGACATTATTGCAGCTTAATGCAACCGCTGTTGCAAAATCCGCAAACAACATCCAGCTTGCATCATGCTCTACTGTCACAACCGGCGAGCCTACATGTACGCTTGAGGTTCTTGCAGACGTGCCAATAGCCGTTAACGCCACTGCAACCGGCTATCATTCTGCATCAGCATCATTTACTGTCCCTCTTAATTCGCGCGTGTATTACAACGCAAGCCTGCTATCCGTTTTTGCAGTCACCGCCACTCCAGTCCCTACTCCCACCACAACTGGCGTTCCTACGGCAACTCCCACCCCAACTACCACCTCGATTCCTTCCACGACACCCACTCCAAACCCCCTTTTATGCATCACCAATGGCAACAGCTGCACTACGAATTCATCATGCTGCAACAAAAACTGCGTAAATGGGATATGCGCTCCGGCTCCAACCCCAACCCCCCTTTTATGCATCACCAATGGCAACAGCTGCACTACGAATTCATCATGCTGCAACAAAAACTGCGTAAACGGGATATGCGCTTCGGGGCAGTGCAACAAGGAGCTTCCGCTTGGGCACAACGGCTGCCCGTTGGAAAAGCCCGTGTGCGGGGGCGACTTTAATTGCCGCGGTTGCAACTCATCATTCGAATGCTCCGAAGAACTGCCCTATTGCATCAAGCCCAACCCGACAACGCTTGGAGTTTGCGGCTGTGATGCAACCCGAAAAATCAACGGCTGCCCTCTTGAGCTGCCCTACTGCACATCCGAACACAAGTGTGTAGAGTGCACGCCTGAGAACGTGCGCACAGTCTGCGGCTATGGCTCCACTTGTGAGAATGGAAAGTGCAAGATAGGTTGCATCGTTGATGCGGACTGCGGCGAGGGATTAGTCTGCCGTGACAACAAGTGCGGCCTAGGCTGCAAATCCGATGCAGAGTGCGGTTCCGGGCTTGTGTGCGACCGTGTAGAAAAAGTGTGCTATGCGCAGCCCGTAAGAATGCTTGTGGAATACCGTATTCCCAGATTGAATGTTGCAGACACGTCTAACGCCGAGGTATTTTATTACGCAAACAAATCCATCAAGGCGTTCTCGCTGAATATTTCTGCAATTGTCCCCGTGTCCGGGTTTGTCCTGCGGCTTGTCAATTTTGACGGCCAGGTGCGGACCGTTACTTTTGAAATCAACCCGATTTTCGGGCTGTATTATACAAACAGCTCAAAGGTACGTTCGCAAGTGGCTGTGCCTGCTGACAAGTACGTTGACTTAATAGTGTCCTATCCGGACATGGATCCGGCTGGTTTTGACTCGTCAAGATGGGGTGCGGGTGCGGGGTATTGGAAAGCGCAAGACGGCTCGATATATTTCAACGTTTCAAGGACGCAGCTGGTCATTCTTTCAGGAAGCTGGGTAAGCCACAACCTGAGCGTCATCCCACATGTTACTGAGCTTGGGAAGTACGCTGCAAGCGCTGGCGTAATAGAAAGCAAACGCAACGCCCTCCTGCCAATAGAGCCAAAGACGGGCGCAGTTTTTGACCCGCTATATGCAAGCGCACCTTTTGGGAGCACTTACTCGTTGCTTTTGGCAAACAACATCCTGCTTTCAAACGCAAGCTACCGGCTTTCAGCAGGGCTTGCAAGCGCTGACTTTTCCAAAACCCTCACAAAGTCCGGGCTTCCGCTTGCAGCAGTCAGCATAACCTCCCCTTCCCCTTCAACAAGCATCTGGACCTCGCCAGTATACCACAACCCCTATGCGTTTTCGGGAATAATCAAAACAAACGTTTCCGCCCTTTCAGTGGTGCCCAACGCAACCTACAACCACCTTGAGCTGTCAACGCGCATCAACCTTGCAGCATTTGGGCTTGCATGCTTGAACTTCACTTTGAAGAATGAGTCGATTACAAATGCAGGAAAGGATGTCGACCTGTTCGGAATACTAAATGTTGGAACGGGCACTGCATTCAAAGCAGACGGTTCAAGCGGAAGGCTTTCCGACGTGTTTTTGTTTGCCCGTGAAGGCTCAGCCCAGCGGCTATTGTGGTTTGAGTACAACCCCAAAAGGATGATATTCAAGTACCCGCGCGATGCAACTGCAACGCTTGAATATGCCGATTTGAACGGCCCAGTCAGCGGAACAACCAGCCCTTACCAGAAGTACCTGCTCGCATACCCTGGTCAAAAGGACAACCAGGCGTATTATTGCCCGACTACCTCCACATGCGCCACCCCTGGTTCGTCATTGTATGTGCGTGGAAACAAGGGCAACTTTTATGTTTCAGACCCGTCGGCGTACGGCCCAATGTTTACCCTGCAGGCAGCCACGTGCCAGGCAACAGACACTTGCTCAGGGCCAAAATACTGCAACCCTGCCACAAAGCTTCTTGAGGAGGATGCACAGCAGTGCTGCGACTCTAAAGTCTCCCGCAACGGGAATTGCATTGATTCAGGCTCCAACGATGCGTGCGTACTCGTGCAGTCAGGTGTGTGGTATTACTCGCTTTCCTCAACTTCCCGCGTCACTTCAGCATCTTCGTGCGGGTCTAATGCTGATTGCAAGAACTGCTTTGGTCATGGGTGTGATGCTTCAAGCTGCGAGGCGTCGGACTATAATGGTGGAGATGAAAAGAAGGGGTTTGACCCATACGCGCTCCTTAACCCAGGCAAACGGTGCTTTACGAATAACTTTGTTACCAATCCGTGCATTGATGGCTGCGACTGCTCTTGCCCGCCGATAGTCCAGAGTTCCTGCACTGCATGCGGCAATGGCTGCTCGTACGAGTATGCCGTGTCAATATTCCCCCAGTGTTTGGTAGTACCCAATTGCAACACATTGCGTTACATGTGCGTAGGCAACCCGCCTGTTGAGGACTTCTTCCCGGTGTGCGCGAGCCAGTCTTCGTGTTCAGTAGGCATAACCCCATCTGCCACGCCTGTCCCGACGCCAGACCCCAACGCAAAATACGGGTTTGGCGGGGTGTACGAGAAAAATTATCATGACGGAAGCTGCAAGTATCCCAATCCATTTACTGCTGGTTCGTGCTCCTGCCCTGCTGGTTTTTCCCCCGGCAAAATCAACGATTTTCTCAACCCCTCCTGCGTAGGCGGTTTGTATGATGACCCTGATGATGTGACGGAGAACTGCGGTGTTGAGCAGTACCAGTGCACTTCCACAACCAGCACGGCGTATGGTTTTGGCGGGACGTACGAAGTGCGTTTGAGCGACAAGTTCTGCAGGTACAAAAACCCGTTTACCAATGAGTGTTCCTGCCCATCCGGGTTTACCGCCAGCATGTTTGATGCTTTCATCAACCCCGAATGTGTGAATGGTTTTTATAATGACGATATCCTGACATCGGATTGCGGGATGGAGCGTTACCAGTGCACTTCCACAAGCGCAGCGTCTTATGGTTTTGGCGGGATTTACGAGCTAAATTATACTGACAACAGTTGCAGGTATGAAAATCCGTTTACCAACGCTTGCTCCTGCCCCACTGGGTTTAGCTCCAAAAAAATCAACGAGTTCCACAGCTTCTGCGAATACGGGTTCTATAAGAATACAAAAGGGTTCTCATCCACGTGCGGAGTAGACCAGTACCTGTGCTATAAGTAAGGCAAAGCCCGGTTGCTGCAAAGCCAGTCAGCGCGCCGGTCGTCCTCATGTATGCGCTTCAGGCAAGCTGGCTATTTTGTCGCAACTACCTTTACGATTTCGCCTGTTGCAAGCTTGTGGTCCTTTCCAATTCGCGTCTTTTTTTCGCAGTCAACTGCATAGAGGAAGTGCTTTGCCAGATCTGCATGTATTGCCCCGGCAAGTTCAACTGGCGTGCTCCCCTGCTTGAGGAGTATTGCGTCGGGCAGGACCTTCCCGAAGTGGTTGGAATAATGCGTCTCGTCCTCTGCAGGAAATACCACCACTTGCCTTGCAAGCTCAAATACTGCGCAGTCAATTGTCTTCTGCACTCCGGTTGAGCCGAACTTTGAAACTGCGGCCTGTATTTTTCCAATGGCTTCAACCGCTCTTGGATTCTGATTTGCCTTGGCTGTGATTATAATTTCAGCACCGTCATATTCGACCATTCCGGCTGCCTTTGCCCGCTGCAGCGCAAGCTCGTAATCTGCAAAAACCGGGATTATTTTAGCATCCGGGTACGCTTCTTTCAGCGATTCGAGGTTTTTTTGCGCGTGCGAAGAGTCGCACTTGTTTGCAGCAATCAAAAACGGCTTTGTGCGCTCACGCAATAGCTTGGCATAGTTTCGTATGTCGCGGTCAAGAAGCTTCGAAGGCTCCGGTGCAAGGGACAGCTTTGCATACGCGTCCTTTGCCTCTGAATAGGGAATGCCGATTCCGGCAAGTGCTTGGAAAAAGTCCTCAAGCACTGTTGACGTGCCCTTGAATTTTTTTGCATTGCGTCCGATAACTTCAAAGAACCAGTTGTCAAGCTCGTCTAAAAACATCTTCACATCAAAAGAAGCATCGTGCTCTCCAGCTGCGATGATGTTGCCGTTGTCATCTGTTCCGCCTGAAGCATCGGCAACTATGATGAGCGCATCAGCAGCAGCCACGTCAGAAAGAAAGCGGTTGCCCATGCCCTTTCCTTCATGCGCTCCGGGCACTATTCCTGCAACGTCAACTATGTTTATCGGGACCCTTCGCACGCCTTTTTCACACCGTGCGTTGTTGGGGTTGCACGCCAACTTTAGCCGCACGTGCGGGCAAGGCGTGTTTGCAAAGCACACGCCCTTATTCGGGTCTATAGTAGTAAACGGGTAGTTTGCAATCTGCGGCGCGGTACCCGTTGCCGATGCCATGAACGTGCTCTTGCCCACGTTAGGCTTTCCACATACTGCAATCAACACCATTTTCTTTCCACTCCTGCACAGGTTTTTATTGCAGCCAAGATTAATCAACCTATAAGCGCAAAGTGCGCTGAATGTTGTGCTTAAAATGAATTGGTTGCCAGCCCTGCTTATTTTGGCATTCCTTACGCCCTTTGCATTCGCAGCAGTGCCCAACTGCGTGCTGAAAGTCCGGATTCTTGCTCCAGACCAGGGGTATTATGCTCCGGATGTCAACGGCAACAACATTTTCCTTGCAGTAAACGTCACAAATGCTTATACGAACCAGCCAATCGACGCGCAGACGACCCTTGTTTTGGACAGTGGTATTTCCTATGATGTTCCCAAAGCTTCCGAGGGGAATTATTCGCTTGGCTTCCACGTCAGCAGCTCGGGCACCCACTCTTTCAGCGTTCTTGCAGAAAAAACAGGCTGCATCAGCGATTCAGTATCACAGCTTTATTATTTCCAGAAAAACCCCGTGCGCAGCGCACCTGACTTTCACTTGGCACTACTGCCTTTTGTCGCACTGGCGGCAATTGGAATTGTGAGATTTTCAAAAAAGAACCGCAGAACATAATGCCCTGCAAAATCAGAAAATTTAAACATGGGCCCGGGTAGGATTAGGAACGCCCGCGTCGGGGGGACACCCCCCTAGTCCGGGCCGGACGCTCCCCCCGTTAAGAACGCAATAAAACGAAATAGTGGGCCCGGGGAGGATCGAACTCCCGATTTTCGCTGTGTAAGAGCGACGTCTTAACCACTCGACTACGGGCCCGAAAGTAGGTTTCTTGGAATTTCTTTTGCATTGGAAAGGTTATAAACGTTATAAAACGCGTATCTTGGTATCAACCAGCTAAACTTTAGAGTGTGTTGCTAATGGATTCTTTTGTAAAAAAAGCCGGTGCTCTTCTTGCGCTGGCAGCTGCAATTTGGATATTTTACTTTGGCCTTGCTTTCGGCACGCAAAACACGCTGTGGACTGACGAAGGGGATTATGTGCTCCTTGCGCAGTCCATAATCGAGCGCGGAACCTACGAAGTCATGCCCGACCCTCTTGGGATGCTTGACCGTTCCGCGCGCTCATACGGAATCCCGTACTTTACTGCCGTGATGTCCACAATAACCGGAGAATATATTTTTGCAGGCCACCTTGCGGTTGCGCTTTTGTGTGCCCTTGCCGTGCTTGCGACGTACATTCTTGCCCGAAAGTATTTTGGGGACTTATCTGCAATCATCGCAGTGCTTTTGCTATCTTTTTCCCAGCTTTTATGGTTCTACTCCTCGCGCGTTCTTACTGACGCGCCGCAGATGGCGTTTGCAGCACTTGGAGTCTATGCGTTCCTGCGCGTAATCCGCGAGCAGAATGCAAAGTGGATGGTGGTGTTCGTGCTTTCCATCCTGTTTGGGGGCTTTACAAAATACACTTTCTTTGCAATAATATTTGGAATTGCAGTTGCCGCGTTTTTGTACCGCGATGCAATAATCAAGACCGCCCTAAAGTCGCCAAAGGCAACGGGCGTGTCCGTGCTTTTGTTTGCAGGCTTTGCAGCTTCATTTCTTCTTTACCAGCTTTCAAAAACAGGATCGCCATTTGGCCTTGCAGGCGAATATTTTGCCGGCGCCGCAAGCTTTGGCACTGTTGACACTTGGCTTTTCTTTACAATGTCAAACTGGATTTTCTCAACCGCCTTTGGCGCAATCTTAGTGGCGTTCGGGATTGCGTATGCCTTCCTCAAGCCTGATGAGAACGCGCAATTTCTTTCCTACATTCTTCTTGTGCCAATGCTTGTAATGACGTTCTTTTTGGCGTACAAAGAAGACCGCTTCATAATCTTCTTGCTGCCAATTGCGTTCGTCCTCGCAGGCAGGCTTCTTGCAGACGCCATCATTGCAATTGCAGATGCGGCATCCGGAAAGGCAAGCCCGGGTTTTTGGACTGCAGCTTCGTGCCTGCTTGTCATTTTCCTTTACACCGCAACATTTGGCAACCTTTCCTCGTGCTGGGGTCTTTACCAGGACAAGCAGTCAAGCTATTCTGAAGTGCAGGAAGCATCCTATTACATAAAAAATATCACAAAGCCCGGAGAATGGGTTCTTGCAAGCGGAAACCCGCAAGTTGGCGCGTACTCAAGCCGTTACGTGAACGGCCTGAACCCGAATTACACCGAGTTCCTGAGGGTGTCCTCTGCGTACAATTCCACCGTCTACATGACCTCGCTTTGGGAGGCGTCTGGTGCGCTGTCAGTTGTATTTTCAGCAATCAACAACGGAACGGCCCTTTACGGCAACACGTATTATGAACTGTTCACCGACGAAAAAAAATACTCGCTTGTGAAGATGTTCTCGCGAAACACTGTTGATGACAGCGGAAAGCCCGTTTCGCAGCCTATGGTTTTTGTGTTCAAGAAAAAATAGTTTACGCTTTTTGGGATGCTTGTTTTTTGCAGCATTTGCCGCTTTTGACTTTTGTCGTGCTTTCCTATCTTTTTTTAAGTTCCGCCAATTCATGCTCGATTCGCGAGAGCTTCTTTTGCTGCACGTCCGAGGACACCGCAAGCGTGACGAGCTGCGTTCCTGCAAGGGCAAAGAAAACAAAAATCAGCGGGTAGTATCCGTGCGTAAGCGTTCCCACGGTGACATACTCGTAAATTGAGACGAGCAGGAAGAGTACGCCAACTATTGCGATTGCAACTCCCGGAACAGCAAACCCTTTGGATATTATTGACATTTGCGAGTAGCCTGAGCGCAGTATCGCAAAAAGCATGTTGTAGCCGTCCTTGATGGGGTTGAGCTTGGATTTTCCAATGCGCTTTCGGTATTCTATCGGCACTTCCTCGACTTTGTAGCCGTTGATTGCCGCTTTGATTGTCATTTCCGTCTCAAATTCCAGCCCGTTTGAGCGGATTTTCAGCTTGTCCAGCATGCCTTTTTTGAACGCGCGAAATCCGGTCTGGCCGTCTGCAATGTCCTGGCCGCTTGCAAACGAAATCAAGAATGAAAAAAGCCCGTTTCCAATGCGGTTGAACGCGGGAATGTTTTTGAGCCCGGCTGCTGAGAACCTGTTTCCAAGCACCAAGTCCGCGCCATCTTCCATGTGCTTTACAAGTATCGGAATGTCCTTTGCAGGGTACGTGTGGTCTGCGTCAATCAACACCACTACTTCTGTTTTTGCGCTCCTTATCCCGGTAAGTATTGCAGCAACCTTTCCTTTGTTCTTTGCGTGGCTGATTACCGTGACTCCTGAGTATTTTCTTGCGCACTCCTCTGCAAGTTCTTTGGTCTTGTCGCGGCTTCCGTCGTCAACAACAATGAGCTTGTCCGCATGCTGCTTGATTTCATCAATGACCTTTGCAATGCCTTCCTCTTCGTTGTATGCGGGCATTACTACTGTGAATTGGGTTTTTGTTTTCATTTTTAATTTCCTTTTTTATTTAACCGAGTTTTACTTTTTCTTTGCAATAATCGAGATTCTGCAGGTTTCCACTCCTGCTGCTTTGAGTATCTCAAATGGCTCCTTGTCCGAAGGCTCGTCGCAGTATATTACGCGCTTGATTCCCGCATTTGCAATCATCTTGGCGCACAGCCTGCAAGGCCTGGCAGTAGTGTAAATCGACGCGCCCTTGCAGGGGACTCCGTGCATTGCGCATTGTATGATTGCGTTTTGTTCCGCATGAAGCACCCTGTCGCACTTTTCGTTGCTCTCGCCGTTTTCGGTAACCGTGACAAGCTTGCACCCCACATCGGTGCAGTGGGGCATCCCGTGCGGCGAGCCGTTGTATCCTGTTGCCACCATCCTTTTTTCCACCACTATGACCGCGCCAACGTGGCGCGACTGGCAAGTGGAGCGGGTTGCAACGTCCTGTGCAATCTGCATGAAGTATTCATCCCATGATGGCCGAGTGTTCTTTTCCATTTTGTGCGCCTTGTGGTTCCGGATGGTTTTATTGCCAATATTTTTACCCCGACCAACTTTTTTAACCAATCCTGCCTTGATGTGTAGTATATGTCACGCCGTGGCCAGGCTGCAACGGAATACCTAATCATCCTAGGTGCAGTGCTGCTTGTTTCCGCAATCACCGTAACTGTGTTTGCGCTTAATTCGGACACTTCCTCCGCGCAGGTGCAGGAAAGCACTGCCTACTGGCGTTCAACATACCCGTTCATCATAATCTCGGCAAAGGCAGCCGGTCCGGCGGTGGTGCTTACCATTCAGAATGCAGCTGACGAGCCTTTGTGGCTGACTGGCATAAGCGTCGCGGGCACGCGCCTTCTTCTATATGATTACAAGGGGGACGTGTTCGGTGCGTCGATGTGCCCGACTGGATTGGACTCGTGTTCTGTCCAAGTGGAGATTGGGCAGCCGGTCACCATCGTAGCCCGAAGCCCATCAGAATGCACCAGCA
>JBAZHM010000023.1:0-13393 GCA_041652355.1 Candidatus Micrarchaeia archaeon
TTATTTTTGCAATCGGATATGTGCTCTACCGGACGGGCCAGCTTGGCGGTGGCGACGTGCTTTTGTTCTGCGGCATACAAGCATTGCTGCCATACTACCCCGTTGATACCATGGCGCAGGTGTTCTCTGCCGTTGGCGCAGCAGGCCCAGGCGGAGCGATGGTGTTTTTTACGCCGGTGCTGCCGTTCTTTATTTCAATCTACCTTGCAAGCTCTTTTTTGGGAATGGCGCTAAGCGGCTACATCTATGCGGCTAAGCTTTACGCAAAAACAAAGTTCAGAAAGCTGCAGCCGGAACTGCTGATGGGCACGATTACACTTGCAGCAGCAATATTCATAATTTACTGGATATATTTTGTGTTCCAAGCGCCAGCCTTTAAGGTGATTGTGCTTGGTTTTATCCTCGCACCTGCCGTGTTTTTGGTTTTCTTCAAAAAGGATGTTACACAAAAAGTCGCGCTTAGGTGGATTGCACGAAAGGATTTTGAGGACGAAGACATCATTAGCACAGAAATGCTTCCGCAAGAATTGGTGAAAAAATATGGCATTGAACGCGTGCTGACTGAAAAACAGCGCGAGGTTTTGGAAAAAGTGGAGGCAAAGGAAGGGATTCATAAATTTCCAATCCAGAAGGACTTGCCGCGCTTTGGGCCGTACATACTTGCAGGATTGCTGCTGAGCCTTGTTGTGCCCGACTTGCTTGCATTGCTGTTTTATTAGATTTCCCGCGTAGTGTACTGTTATGGCCGACATTAGTTTTTCCTACCTATCCGCAGAAACCACCAAGGATATTTCCATTCCGCGAAACCCCCTGGACCAGGTCATCGGCCAGGAGGATGCAATCAAGTACTGCAAGATTGCGGCAACACAGCACAGGAACGTGCTGCTTGTGGGTCCGCCGGGAACGGGAAAATCCATGCTTGCACAGGCTACTGCGTACTGCCTTCCAAAGCCAGAGCACGAGGTTAATGTTTTGCACAATCCGGAAAACCCGGAACGGCCAATAATCGAGATACTTTCAAAAGAGCAGATCCTAAAGGAAAAAAAGCTTGCAAAGCAGCTTGAGGGAAGGCTTGTTGAAGCGCGCGAAGTGCCGTCGTTTGTTGCAGAGCGGCTGGGATACCGGTGCAGGCACTGTGGAAAACTGTCACGGCCAGTTGAGCAGGCGTGCCCTTCGTGCGGCATGGACAAGTTCTCAACAAACGACTCGCCATTCAACGATTTGCTGTTTCCATATGCGCCGGAAAGCCAGCGCAAGACCCGCGTGCACACCACCCGGCAGACTGAAGACGGGCGGGAAGAAATAATCGTCTATGAGGGTGCGGCTGAAAAAATCCGCGTAATTGACCAGCTTTCGCTTGAAAAGCTTGAGTTGCAGAAGAAAAAAACCCCAAGAAAAACGCTGCTTTCGCTGACAAGAAAGAACTTTGTCGTGGCAACAGGCGCTTCGGAAACCGAATTGCTTGGCGACGTCCACCACGACCCTTATGGAAACCGCGAGATACGCGGGCCTGACACGCGAGTCATCGGCTCCCACCCGTATTCGAGAATAGTTCCAGGGGCAATACACGAAGCGCACGAAGGGGTGCTGTTCATAGACGAGATTTCCAACCTCCACAACCTCCAGCGCTTTTTGTTTACTGCAATGCAGGAAAAGAAATACCCGATTATGGGGCGCAACCCGCAGGCAAGCGGAGCTTCTGTCCGCGTTGATGACGTGCCCTGCGATTTCGTGCTCATTGGCGCGTCCAACATCAATGACATTTCCTACATACTCCCGCCGCTCCGCTCGCGCATCATAGGAAACGGCTACGAGCTTTTGCTGCAGACGTTCATGCCAGACAACCAGATTAACCGCCAGAAGCTTGCGCAGTTTGTTGCGCAGGAAATAATCAAGGATGGAAAAATCCCGCACGCGACTATTGGCGCGGTTGAGGCGATTATTGAGGAGGCAAGGCGGCGCGCAAAGAAAGTCGACAGCTCAGAGGATTCGCTGACTTTGCGGCTTCGCGAGCTTTCCGGAGTGGTAAGGCTTGCAGGCGACCTTGCAGTCACCGAGGGCGCACCGCTTATTGACGAGCAGATGATTGCCCGCTCGATAAAGCAGAGCCGCAACATCGAAGAGCAGCTTTCCGAACGGTACGGCTCGGTGTGGAACGCAAACCGGTCCGAAGTGATTTCGACAGACTCAAGAAAGGACTACAAGGAAATCCGGTAAGGCAGAAAAAGGAAAGAATTTGAAGGCTTAGCGGCAGCAACAGGAAAATAAAAAAAACCAAATCAAGAAGACAAGAAAATAAGAGCGCAAAAAATGAAAACCTAAAAAACAATCGGAAAACAAACAGAAAAATGAAAAAAATAATCGCAGAATCGGGATTGAAAAACAGATGCCAAGCTAAAAAAAAGAAAAATCCAAACGTAAAAACAAATTGAAAAAGAAAACCAAAAAAACAAAAGAAAAAAATAAAAAAAGAATGGGAACGGTTTTTCAATCAGCGCCTATAATAGGACTTTTTTGCGGGCGTGCTTTTTGCAGCTGCTTCGCGCGCCAGCTTTTCGCGGTGCGCCCGGACTGCCTCTACTATTGCTGCTTTGTGGTTTTCAGGAATTGAACGCTCATACTCCTCTATTGGGAATACGAACTTTCCTGCCTGGTAGACCATCAATGCAACCACCAGCATCCCAAGCCAGAGCATGAAGTCTGCTGTTGGGGTTAGAAGGACGCCGATGATGTCTTGCAAAGTGAACGCAACTGGAGTTGACGGATATGCGGTTGCTGACATCGTCCAGCCAAAAAACTGCGGGATTAGCGTGGGGTTTACCTCTGCTGCATTTATTTTTTCCATTGTAAGGAAAACGTTGTATGCTGCCTGCATGACTTTAAGCATGAAAGTCACTATGAGGAACGAGCCGGCCAGCTTGAGGAGATGAAATCTCGTGTCGCCTATTTTGAACCACATCATCTTGCGCATATGAAACACTTCCTCCTAGGAACCCTGCGGCCTTTTGGCTTGGAGCCCTTTGCAATACTACACTGCATCGATTACTTTTTGGCACAATTTAAGCTTTGCCAGAAGCAAGATTCTGGTGGTGCGGCGCGTTTTTGGCATAGAAACAGGCACCCAAAGCAAAGCTTAAATACCACTTTAAACATATGTTACTACTGTAAAAGAGTGACATGAATGAGGACGTACGAATCTGCATTGGATATTCTTATCGTGGCAGTAGACTTCATAGCAGGAGCGCTGACAATACCGCTTCGTGTGCTCTTTTCCGGGCTCTCGGGAATTCCCGCAAGCGGAACATCCGTAATGGGCTCCCACTGGGGCAGTGCACTCCCATACACCAAGGCAGACTCCTGGGGAACTTGGTTCTGGGTGCTTCTTTTTGCGCTCGTGCTGGTTTTCCTTTAAGGTAAAATAGCTTTAGCGGTTAAAAATTATTTTTTAAACAGCAAGCTGAGCTTTGAAAAAATCGAGCCTAGCAGCCCTGTTTCTTTTTTTGCTGGTTGCTGGTTTGATGGATTCTGTTGCAGTGGCTTTGTCGGTGTTTTTTGCTCCAGGTTTTGCAATGCCCCTTTTTCCTGCACTGCTTGTGGCGGCATGCCTGCATTTAAAGGAACATAAGACTCAAGCACCTTTTCGCCTGCGGCGTCAGGTGGCGTGCGCTCGGAAATTTCGATAGAATTTTCTGACACGATGCGCGGCTTGTTCATGTTAAACCAAAATAGGCGCAGAGGGTATTTTATCCCTACTTTACATTAAGGATTTGATGAACAAGCAGGCTACATTCTATTCCTATTACCTCATTGCCGCATGCGCAATCATGTTTGTGCTCCAGCTTGCTGCGCCAAGCAATGCAAACGGGCTGGACTGGGTAACGGATACGTTTGCAATCACTCCTGCGCTGGCTCTTTCACAGCCTTGGACGTTCATTACTGCCGCATTCCTGCACGGGGGGTACATGCACCTTTTGTTCAACATGATGGCGCTGTTCTTTTTCGGACCATACTTGGAATACAAAATCGGCGGAAAGCGGTTCCTGCTATTGTATTTTGCTGCAGCAATAATTGGAAACATCGGCTACGTCCTGATTTCGCCAAACCCGTGGGCTTCCGGGCTTGGGGCTTCCGGTGCGATTTACGGAGTGATGGGCGCACTTGCCATACTTGAGCCCAATTTGGAAGTATACCTGTTCTTTCTTACCCCCTTGCCACTTTGGATGGTCATGTGTGGGTGGACGCTGTTCAACTTATGGGGCGTTTTAACCTCAGGAACAGGCATTGGATACTCCGCACACCTTGCGGGCCTGCTTGCCGGAGCCGCATACGCCTATTGGCTGAAAAAGAAGAGCAAATCAATCTTAGAAACCTACGGCCTGGACTGAGGAAATTCAAAAAATCAAAAATAGGAAAAATAGACTAAATCAGGCTAAAAGGAGTATTCTGCTTCTTGGAAAAACATAAAAAAAGAGAGTTTTACGGTTTACCGCAATAATTAGGAACTGGTGTTTAAACCGGTTTTTCGGCTATTTTTAGAAAATATATTCCCAAAAAATGCCAATTCCGAAAGCAAAAAAGACGGCCAACAGCAGCTTCATGCCCGAATCTATGGTTGCCAGGGGGTTTCCAAACCCCAAAACAAAGTCCAGAATGGGTGTGAGATAGAGTATTACAAAGGAAATCACAAGAGCCGTAACAGAAAATGGTAGGGAACGGCGACCATACACACTATCTATGGTACCGCTTGGCCGATTTTCCTGCTTTGTTGAATCTTCAGCTGGCTCATCTGCATTGTTAGAACTATCAATATCAGCATCAAAAGCATCTTCGACACGGTAAGCTGAGTCTTCCATTGGATTGCCCACAAGAATTTGGATGCTTCCAAATATTATTTTTGCTAAAAGTACGCAGAAAGCCGCGTCTGGCCCATTATCCTGCTTTTTGCAAGGTAGGAAGAAACGGGGTTCTTCAGCCTTGGTGCGAGATATTGCAGGGCTTCCTTGAGCGTTGGGAACTTCGCATCAGCACCCTTGGCCAGGGCGTTGCGTGCGTTCTCGCGTACCTCCCACACGCCAACTGGAATGTCGTAGCCTTCATCTATCTCGCGGAATATGACTACCTTTGCCTGGCGCCTAAGTGCAAGCAAAGCTTCGGCAGCTGCTATGCGGCCGGCATAATAACCGCCGCCTTCTTCCTTCGCATAGTCGCTCCTGCCGCCAAAGCCTTCGTACTCGTGCGCAATGCTTGCGGTGCTGCCAAAGGCGTTCCAGGCGGTTCCGGGAGTCCAGCATTCAAACTGCTCAAATTCCCAAGCTCCGGGAAGCAGAAGGATTTCAAAGCGGTTGTGCAAGTATTCGCTTGAGTACGCATAAACTTCCGATATGGTTTCGAACGTACGAACCTTGTCCAAGTGATCATCTGCAACAATCTTATCAGAGGCAGTGATGCTCCAGCGGGTCGGAACCATCTTTTTTCTGTCTTTTTTCCCCAAAAGCCCGGCGGAGAGGAGCTTTTGTATGTAATAGGAGCCAAAATCAGCCTCCAAAAGCTCGGAAACAGCTGTTCTGGCGTCCAAATTCTCTTCTAATAAGGAATCCGCTTTCTTTGGTATGCTTGGATTGGATATGACTTTGAGCTTGGAAAACTGCCCTGACGGCCCCATTGGCTGCATTACTTCAGAAAATGAAATCCTATAAGTGGGAACCTTGGCAAATGAGACTTCCATATCAACTGGCTTTTCTGCAAGTATTGCATAAGAGAGTTCCTCCATCTCTTGCGTTGGCTTTCTGATGCTTGAACGTTGCATGCCCCGTGCAAAACCTGCACGGAAATTAATGATGTCTTTTATAGGCGTGCCAAACCAGTTTGAAGGGTCGTCGCATAAAAGGGCATTTTCAGACGAGATTGAATCATCAAAAGACACCAGGGGGCCTGCATAGACTTCAGGATATCCTGCACGGCCCACGAATAGATTTGGTGGCGACGGCCCAAAAACGTCTTTTTTTAGGGAGGATGCTTTTGGCGCAATCAATTCAATGCGGTCCAGTATCGGGCATGCACGCAGCCCGCACAGCAATTTCCCCCCTTTGCACTGCACGCAAAGCCTGCCGTTGTCCGTTATTTTTCGCATCTGCGAGGGGCCTTGCGCAACCTGAGTGGAAAGAGTAATAGCCATCTATATTTCCCAAAACAATCCTTTGATGCTTTGTGGAAAAGAACAAATAAAACCACAAGCAAACGCGGTTTCCGGTGAACCAGTTTGTAGTGCCTAACCGTAGTGCCTAACTTGGTTATTTATAAATAGGAAAACCGCAAAACCAAAGAGCAAATAGCCAGAAAACAAAACCAGTAAACTACTTATCCAAAACCCAATCCCCGATAAATACCATACAAGAATTATATAATAAGGTTCTTCTCTAAAAGTGTCTTGTAAATGTCGCTTACGTATCTTTTAAGTGTCTTTTACAAGCAATTTGCCTCATAAAAATACAAATAAGCGGAAGCAACTTGTAAAGGACTTACAGTTCCACTAATTAAGAAACCTTTTAAATCTCGCTTACAAAATTTGTCTACAAAAAATCAAAAGGATGTAAGCAACATGGAAAAAGTATTTGAAGCAAAACAGGAACTCATGGCAGTTCTTGGCTGGAATGAAAACCCGTTTGTCAAGGACCTGAGGCTTGAGAACAAAGAAGAGTTCTTGAAATTCTATTGCCCGTTTGAATCCGCAAGCATGCTCAAAAAGCTTGCATTCGACACCAAAGCATGCGTGCTTTTGGGGCCGAAAGGAGTTGGAAAGACTTCCGCACTCCACTACGTCATGTATTCCCTTCCATCGGAGGAATTTGTGACCTTCTTTTTCAAGCAGCCGCCAGAGACGCTTGACGAATTCGCAGCAGAAATGGGCGCATACAGGGGCGGTTTCTTTTCAAAAATAAAATCGCTGCTTACTGCAAAAAAACCAAAGGGCGCAACACGCAAAATGATTGCCGACCGCGTCAGGTATTTTGACCGGCATAAAGTCGTGCTATTCATAGACGAGGCCCACTTGCTCGAGAACAAGGACATGTACATGGAGTTCAAGTACTTGCTTGACGAGTTGCCAAGCTTGCGGATGGTCCTTTGCGGTCTTGGAAAGGACAGCTTCCCGGACTCGCTCATGCAAATCGTTGGCGAAGGCAATGTTTTCTACCGCAGCAAATTTACAGCAAAGGAAATGCGCGACATCATAGCACACAGGATTGCTGCAGTTGGCGGCGCAGGACTGGTGCCTTTTGATTCCGAGTTCCTTGAAAAGACATTTACCGAGCAGAACCTGCTTACTCCGCGATACGTGTTTGACGAGCTGAACAACTATCTTGCCGACCTTGCGCTTGATGAAAAACGCATGGACAAGCTTCGCGGCCACAGAAAGCCGAAAGTGGTTTCGATTTCGGATGAAAAGAAAACCGAACATGCAGAGGAAGCGAGTGCAAAGAATCAAGTGGCAAGCGCTAATGACATGACGGACTTGGAAAAGCAGTACGAAAGCGACACGCTTGTAGCAGGCATCATAGCAGAGTCCAGGAATGCACAGCAGAAAAAGCCGAACCAAACAAACATCGTTGACGCGGACGGGGAAGTTGATGCGGAAGAAGTAAAGGAAATGGAAACTGCATCGCCTGATGATGCAGCTGAGCCTAAAACAAACGGCCACTCGCTTAACTTTCTAACAACAATGCATGCAGAATGGTGGGTGCAGCTTTCGCCGTCGCAGCAGCAGATTTTGAGCCTGCTTCTTTCAAGCACAGCAGGCATGACTCTTGCGCAAATCATGGCAAAAACAAAGCTTTCGCAAAACACCGCATTCAACGCACTGTACCAGCTTCGTGGAGATGACAAAGCAGAGATTGCACGCAAGCCCGAAGTTCCGTTCCCGCTTATTTCCGTAAAGAAACAGGTTGTCGGAAAGAAAAAGCGCAACATATATTTTGCCAATGAAAAAATCCGCAACATATTCACGATGAACTAAAGGCAGTGAAAACAAATGGGTGGTGATGCAAATGGACCTTGAAAAGTTCCTTGAACTTGCTGATGCAAACCGGCGTGCCGCAAAGGCACACGTTGGCGAATTGCCGCTTTCGCAGGTTTATGCAATGCATGCGCACCGAACGTCTTCGCTGAAGTTCTCCGTGGTTGCAGGCAAAGTGTGCGTCGCAGTTGACGGCTTTGCCGCAGCATTGGCATCATATTAGAAAACAAATTGGCTTGCGGTTCCCTGGCAGGGGAAAACGTTTTGCCAAAAATTCAAAGCTGCAAAACAGGAAAACGGTTGCTGGCAGGCAACTTCAACGTTTTGCAATAGGGGGGTTATTGGAAATGATAAGAGGTTCCTTTTCGCTGTTTGACATGGACAGCATAATTCGCAGGTCCGGCGCAGAGCGAGTTGGCGAGGATGCAAGCATCAAGCTTTCAGAATACCTTGAGGACTCTGGAAAGGAGATACTGTTCAAGGCAAAGCAGCTTTCATACCACGCGGGCCGCAAGCACATTACCCGCGAGGACATTGTCCTTGCAGCGGCGTACGTTAAAGCATAGCTTGCGCTTTGTGCCGATGAGGTAGAAGATACTTGTCACGCGTGTCGCAGAAAAGCTTCCAAAAAGTCGCAGAGCAAGTGCTGGGAATACTCTATGACCGGTTCCCTTCGCCGCTTTCTACCAACGCGATTTCAAAGGAGCTTGGCAGGGACAACGAATTTACCGGAAAGGTTTTGAACTTCCTGCACGAAAAGCGTTTTGTGGCTTTGTCGCGCGTGTCAAAGTCCGGAAGCCAGTATTCGAGCAAGAAATGCTGGAGGCTTTCAACCGAGACGCACATGAAGTACAGCCATATGGCACAGGGATGAAGAAATGAAAAAATGCAAGCTTGATTTGCTTATTCTTCTTGTAAAAAAAGGCGCTCTTTACGAAGACGTGCCCGTTTGCACAGGCAAGCTTTCTGCCGAGCTTGGCGGCAGCGCAAAAGGCGCAAGCCAGCAGACGGTTTCACGCTGGCTTTTAGAACTTCAGGCAACTGGCCGCATACAAAAAAACGGCAGGCACGTGCGCATAACCCCTTTTGGGAAGGTAAAAATCGAGGAAGTCTTTTACATGGTAAAGGGCGCGCTTGAAAAAAAGAATGATGCTTCAACAAAGGAATTTGAAATCACAGGAAAAGTCACAACCGGATTTAGGGAAGGAAGGTACTACCTTGCCATCCCGGAATACAAAAAGCAAATTAGCTCTGCTCTTGGGTTTTCCCCTTTTGCTGGAACGCTTAACCTTAGGCTTTCAAAACAAAAGGACATTGAAAATATCCGCAAGCTCAAAGCAGCCCAAGGCATTGCAACAGGCGAGTTTTCCCGCGACGACCGTTCTTTTGGCAGCGCAAAATGCTTTCACATTTTGATTGCAGGAAAAATCAAGGGCGCACTGATATTTCCCGCCCGGTCGCATTATGGAGACGGTGTTGTCGAAGTAATTGCGCCAATTAACCTGCGTGAGAAACTGAAGCTAAAGGATGGAAAGGAAGTTTCCTTGAAAATATTTCCGCAAAATTCAACAGGCAACTAAATCGGTTTTCCTGCCAACTGCTTTTCAATTATTTCCTTTGCCTTGAGCAGGAATTGCTTTGCGTTCTCTCCGGACTCGTCTGCAAATAACGTTGCGCCGGCTGCAACGTTGTGCCCGCCGCCAACCCCGATTCCTTGCGTTGCTTTTCGCAGCATCACGTTCAAGTCCAGGTCCTTTGCAACAAGGACGTCCGTTCCGCGCGTGCTGATTTTCACATTGCCTGCAGGGTCGAGCGAAAAGCCGATGATTGGCTTGCTGGGCTCGACAACTCCGCTTGTGAGGAACGAACCGCACACGATGCCCACTACTGCGTCTTCGATGTGGCCGCGGCCGTCCAAAAAGTAGAATGCACCGAAGTCGGACACGTGCTTTCGCGCGTATAACAACCCGGAGCGTATCTGCGTTCGGTGAAGCGTCACCAGCGAACGCGCAGACTCCAGCGCGCCTTTTTCGTGCAGGCACACGCTCATCCCGAGAGTTTCCGCTTTGTGCCTTCCGCACGCATTGAGCACGGTTGAGAATTCGTAGGCGTCGTAGATTTCAATGTTCTTTTCCTCTTTGGGAAACAGGTATACATTTCCTACCATTGCCTTGATTGCGTGGGGCTTTACTTTGTGCGAAAAAGCATAAGTTATCAGCGCCGAAGCAATCTTTTGCCTCTGGTCAAACTCCAAGTCATAGTAGTGCAGCCACTTTCGCTTGACCTGCTCGGTGCCAGTGCCGTCGTGTTCTGTGGTTTGCCAGTCCGTCGTCCCTTTGGCTTCTTCAAACAGCGGGATGCCAAGGTCGTTTACAAACAAAGCGCACGCCTTGTCGTTTCCAGTAAGGCCCGGAAGGTAAGGCTCCGTGCAAAACGAGATGAACGAAACTAAAGTGCGAGACACCCTTCCAAATGCGCGCAAGTCCTTTTCCACTTTGATGTAGCCGGTTGCAATCCCCTCGTCAACTACTTTTTGGTTTGATTGCGAGAGCAAGTCTTTGTCCTGCATGTCTCCGACGACGCCCACCATGGCAAGCTCGTTGATGAGCCAGTCGTTCAAATGCTTGAAACAAAAATATGCAGTTGATGCTGCGCATGCTTCGGTTGCGCCGGACAAGCCGAACAATTCGCAATTGGCTTCGGACAGCCCCAATGCCTTGCGCTCTTCCAACGGCGTATCGGGTTGGTGGTGGTCGATAATAACCAAATTCTTTGGCGCAATCTTTGCGAGCAATTTCTGCGCCTGGCCGGAACCAAAGTCAACTACAATTACGTTGCGTCCGCTTGCTGCAAGCCGCTCGATTGCCTTGTCATCAAGTTGCCTGAAAGTGATTTCCTCGTACATTTTTTGCTGCAGCCGGAATGCCCTGCACACTATTGCGCCGCTTGAAAGGCCGTCCGCATCATAGTGGTGCGCAATTACCGGGTTTTCAAAAGAAAGCGCACGCTCGCCTACTTCTTTGCAGTGTGCGTAGAATTGCTCGCGGTTGTTGCTTTCCATCGGAGAATCTTCCATAAGGTAATGTTGGGATGGAAAACAGAATAAGGTATTGCAGCGCTTTTTCCGTTAAATCGGCAACACCGGCGTGCAAAGCATATTACGCCCGGAGACCCAAAAGGCATTCAGGGTGTTTTGCATGTATTCCAAAGAAATAGAGAACTCGGATTTGCGGAAGGCGCGCCAGAGCGTAACTGAGGAGCTTGAGGCAATCAACTGGTATGAAGACAGGATTGAGAACGCGACTGACGCTGAACTGAAGAAAATCCTTGCGCACAACCGCGACGAGGAAAAAGAGCACGCGGCAATGCTCATTGAGTGGATAAGAAAGAACGACCCCGAACAGGACAAGGCGTTTGAGAAGCACGATTAGAAAAAAATGTTAGGAAAGGGGTTTGAAAAATCAAATCCGCTTCTTTCCTTCCTTTCGGATTGCCTCGGCAAACTTCTTTATTTTCTCGCCGATTTTAGCATCCTCGAACGCGTTGCCTACTTGAATGCCGTCTGCACCGCTTGCAATGACCTGGGCTGCAGCCTGGGCTGTGCGAACTCCGCCGCCGTAAAAGTAGAACAACTCGCGGTTGCAAGCAGCTGCCACGCCCTTAATCAGCTCGTAGGGGGGAGTGTCTATCTCGGCTCCGCTGCCCGAATCGGTGATTATGACGTGGGACCCCGAATATTTTGCCGCAAGCGCGCATGCTGCTGCAAGGTCGGGTCTGTCGCGGGGAACCAAGTTTGCGTTTCCAATCCAGCCAACGGCACGGCCGGGCTCGATAATCAAGTATGTTGTTGGGATGGCTTCGATTTTCATCTTGTGCACTACTGGCGCTGCCTGTATGAGCGCAGTTGACATCCAGTAGACGTCCCGCGAGTTGAGCATGTGCATGAAGTACACCGCGTCAGCGTATTGCGTGAGTCCGGATACGTTGCCAGGGTAAAGGACAACTGGAATGCTTACTTCTTCCTTTATCATGCGAGTTGTCTCGTCAAGCTGCGAGCCTTGCGCGCCGATGCTGCCGCCAAGCAGAATGGCATCCGCCCCGCTTTCATATGATTGCTTTGCAAGCGCAACCGCACGCTCTAGATAAATTTTATCCGGGTCAATCAGGGAAAATAGCATTGCTCCCTGTGACTCGATCTTTTCGTGGTAATACTTTTCGGTTTTTCCCAATGGGCGTGAGGGCAACATAGTTGTGACCTACCTCTGTAAATTCGATAAGAAGTTTAGGCACAAGGACTTAATAGTTGTTGTTCATTAGTTCTACGCCCTTGAAGGGACATTAACCTAGCACAGTGTTAAAGATGACAACTGACCTTGACGAACTCATAAAATCCATAGCCATTGCCAAGGCCATTAGCGAAGACCAAGTGAAAGCCCTTGTCAAGGACAAGCAAGCCGAGTTTTCCGACCTTTTAACTGAAAAGGGGGCTGCACAGCTTTTGGCGCAGGAAGCAGGGGTGGACGCTGCAAGCGACTCAAACGATGAGGACGCTTCGGCAGTAATTCCGCTTGCTGATGCTGCTGAGCAGGCGGATGTTTTTGTGGGCGTTGTTTCTGTTTTTTCTCCAAAAGGCTTTGAACGCAATGGCAGGAAGGGTCGGGTATGCAACGTGCAAATCACCGATGGCAAGACCAAGGCGTCGCTTGTGCTTTGGAACCGCGACGTTGACCTAGTCGAGTACGGGAAGATTGAGCGCAACGACTTCCTGCTGATTCGCAACGCGCAGGTAAAATCAACCGAGCCGCTTGAGCTGCAGTCTTCGATGCTTACCAAAGTCATTGTAAAAAAACCGGATGAAATCACAACCGAGCTTTCGCCGCTTGCAGCAGGAATCCTGCCAAATACTACTGTTCCTGTTCGCAAAATTTCCGAGCTTAAAGACACCGAGCCCGAATTTGACCTGTATGGCCGGGTTCTTCGCGTTGACGAGGAAAAAGAGTTCGTGTACAAGGACGGCAGGAAAGGGCGCGTTGCAAAGCTTTTGATTGCAGACGGCAGCGCAACTTGCCGCGTTGTTTTGTGGGATAAGAACGCAGACGTAGCGCAAAGAGCCAAAGTCGGGGACGCACTTAAAATCGAAGGCGGCTATGCAAAGAAGGCATTCAACTCCGAGGCTTTTGAAATCAACGTCGGCTGGAAGGGGCACATATTCCTTCACCCGAAAAAGCACCCGCTTGGGGAAAAGGAAGACGTGCTCTCTGCAATGTACAAAGAATTGCCGCTCTCGTCAGCTGCGGAAGGCGACGAGTTCATCTCCTGGGGAACCATTACCGGCATTGACAGCGCTGCTGTTGTGAAAAAGTGCAAGGCCTGCAACACGAC
>JBAZHM010000024.1:0-3544 GCA_041652355.1 Candidatus Micrarchaeia archaeon
AATCGCAGAAAACACCGCCTGGCGCGAGTAGTTCTCCCAGCAATTTACATACACCGGAACCGCCTTTTCCGTGAATTCCTTCAACTCGTCAAGCACAAGCTTTGCAGATGAGGTCTTGCCTGTGCCTGTTGGACCGTACACGAAAACGTTTTGCGGCGGCTGGCCCCGCGCAACGCCCTGCATGCAGCGGGCTATTGCCTGGATCTGCTCATCCCTGAACATCAGCTGCCTTGGCTGGAACTCAGGAAGCAGCACCCGCTCGTCGCGGAAAACGCCTGACTGCAAATTGTCAAAAATTCCGGGCATGATTAAATTCAGTCCTTGCGCAGCTAAAAAACCATCAGTGAAAAAACGGCCTGCAAAGCCGATAAGCAATCAGCTTGAATCCGCTTCGAACTCTGCGTACTCGTCGCGGTTGAACTCGTATGCAATGCGCACTGCTTTTTTGCCATCTCCAGTTGAGAAGCCCGCCACAAGCTCTGCTTTTGACTGGCCTGCATCATCGCCAAACTTCTGGCTTTTGTTGCACGCGTCCAAAAGCACTTCGCGGCCCGCAGATTCAAAAATCACAACCGGATGCGTTGAGCCGTCCTCCAGTGAAAGCACGCTTACAAGCGCGCTCTTGCACCCAAGCGAAGACAAAAGGGAGCATAACAAAAGGGCACGGTCAAAAGCGTCCGCAATGCCCAAGCTTACCATCTGCGGATAGGAAAGCCAAAACGATACCGAAAGCTCGGAGTGCGTCTTTCCAAGCGACTGCACATAATCAAACGCAGCACGCGCTGCCTCGTCAAAGTCAGTTTCGTAATTATACTCAAGCGCCTTGGATTCGATTATTGCATCGCCTGCAGCGCTTGACTTTGTCTGTTTTATTGAAGAAATTATCTGTTCGTGGAGCTTCTGCACTGCAGGGTCTTTGGGGTCAATCATTGACTTGAGCAGCGGGACGGTCTTTTGCTCGCCTTCAAATAAGTAGTCGCGGTAGCGCTCGATTATTGCCCGATAAAAAGTTGCGCGCGCCTTCCAAACCGCACAGTCGCCTTCCGAAACTGGGCTTGCCTGCACTCCTTCTTCGTCCATTAACAGCTTCCTGTACAAATGCAATAATGCGCCTTCCAAAATAAAAAGGACTGGCGCGCTTATTATCTCGTAAAAAACCAGCAAAACCAGCTATCGGTTGAAGAACGATTAATGATGAACCTTACTTTTTTAGGAGCTGCACGCGAAGTCGGTCGCAGCGCCATACTGCTTGAAGGAAATGAAAAGATACTTTTCGATTGCGGCATCAAGCCTGCAAAGGAGCCGGTTTACCCGCTGATTGAAAACAAGACCATCAAATCCCTAGACCACGTCGTGCTTTCCCACGCGCATCTTGACCACTCCGGGTACATTCCCGGGCTTTATGCACACGGGTACAAAGGAAAAGTTGAAATCACCAAGCCTACGCGCGACCTCATCCAGCTGCTTCTTGCGGACTTTTTGCGCTTAAACAAGGAAAACCCGGCATACGCGCAGGCGGATGTTGACAAGCTTTTGAAAAGCACGGCTATACGCGAATTTGACGAGCCATTCAAGACAAAATCCGCAACGATGCGCTTCAGGCGCGCAGGCCACATACTTGGCGCTGCGATGACTGAAATCCACACCGGAGGGCACAAAATCCTTTACACCGGAGACATTGACATCCGCGAGTCGCGGCTGCTTGACGGAGCGGCAACTGACCTTGAGGCAGACGCGCTAATAATTGAAAGCACTTACGGCGCAAAAACAGACAAGCACCCGTCGCTCAAGGCAACCGGCAAGGGGTTCATAGACTCAGTAAACAAGACGCTAAAAATCGGCGGCAAGGTAATCATACCCACTTTTGCAATCGGAAGGGGGCAGGAAATCCTATTCACGCTTGAATCTTATTTGCGTTCAGGCGGGTTGGAACACGTCCCGATTTACCTTGACGGAATGGTAACCCGCGCGCTGCGAATCTACCGCCACAACGCAATCTACCTGAAAAAGGAAATTCAGCGCAGGATACTCACAAGCGAAGACGACCCGTTCAAAAGCGAGTTCTACTTCATTCCCCAAAGAAAGGACCGGAGCGACGTGTTCGAGCACGACCGCGCAATCATACTTGCAACAAGCGGCATGCTCAACGGCGGGCCGGTGATGAGCTACTTGGACAAGCTTGGAAACGACCCCAACAACAAAGTCTTGCTTGTAGGATACCAAGCTGAAGGCACGCAAGGCCGCGAGCTGCTTGATGGCCGGGGGTATGTTGAGCACGAAGGAAGGCGCATTGATGTAAACTGCGACATCGAGCAGGCGCCATTTTCCGGCCACTCCGACCATGCCGAGCTAGTATCTCTTGCAAAGAGCGTGCGCGGGCTGAAGAATGTTTACATCGTCCACGGCGAAGGCTCAAAATCGTACGAGCTTTCCGAAGCCATACAGTCAAGCTGCAAGGGCGTGCAGACGGTTATTCCCGAGCTTGGCGAGACCATACGGTTGTGAGCTGTTGCCAAAAATCACAAAGACCGAAATAAGCGGAGTGACGTTCATACTGATTACCGCCGTGCTTTCTGGCACGCGGCCAGCAATTTCAAAGCTTGGGACTCAAAACTTTCCACCAATCCTTCTTGCCTGTTTTACACTAGTGTTCAGCGCAGCCGCGGCTTTCATAATCTTTCGTGCAGATCAAAAAAAGAAAGAATCACACCTTGGGAATCCAAACGAATTCGTGGCAATAGGCGTTTCAAGCGGCATCGCGATGATTTTGCTTTACCTAGGCCTGCAAACGACCAGCGGCATAGACGCAAGCCTGTTCTTGCAGGCCGAACTTGCCTACGCCCTAGTAGCGGGCCACTTTTTGTTAGGTGAAAAGATTACTTTCCGGCAAGTGATCCTCACAGCGGCCGTGTTTCTTGGTGCCATCGTGACGCTCTGGCAGACGGGTAATCCAACGCTGAACTTGGGCGCACTGATGATACTTGCGGTGCCGCTTTTCTACGTAACGTCCAATACAATATCAAAAGGGCTTTTGCAGAGGCACTCACCCGAGGCGATAATAGTTATGCGGCAGGCCTATGGGGCGTTGATGCTTCTTGCAGCGGCCTTGGCTTTCGAAACCGAAAAAATTACGTTGGTAATGAACGTGCAATTTCTTACGTTCGCAGCGATGCTTGGAATAGTGATGACAGGAGTAAGCTGGAGCTGGTACAACGCAATCGGCCGGGTGAACCTCTCCAAGGCAACCGCAATTGGAGCGGTGGAAGTGATCGTGGGTGTAGTGATGTCGTGCATTATCCTGGGCGAGGCACCCACACTGCTTCAATACACCGGGATGGTACTTATTATTGCCGGAACCGTGTTCTTGACGTTTTGGGTTAAAAGCGAAAAGCGCGAACAAACCGCAAGGACATGATCAAGGAAACAATTCATTGAGCTTTCCGTAATCCGCAAGAAAAGCATGCATTCCAAGCTTGCGCGCAGGCTCCAAATCGTGCTTTTCCGAATCTCCAATCATCACGCAGTCTTTTGGCAATACTTTGAG
>JBAZHM010000024.1:3554-12940 GCA_041652355.1 Candidatus Micrarchaeia archaeon
CAAGAGTGCAGTAGGAAGAGTGCGGCTTCATCCTTTTTGTCTCGGAAGTGGTGATGATGACGTCAAAAAAATCCATAAGGCCGGCAGCTTCAAGCTTCTGCAACGCCCACTCGCGTTCTTCACACGTCACAACCGAAAGCCGCACGGAATACGTTTTTTGCAGCTTTTCTATGAATAGCCTTGCCTCCGGGTAAGGCACAATCTTGGAAAGCACTAGCTCGCGGAACTTCTTTGCAGCATCAGCTGCAACTTGCTGCGTTATGCCAAACTTTTTGGCAAGGATGGAGTAGGAATAAAACCGAGTGCGCTTTTTTACGTCGTCATCGCTTGAAATCTTGCCAACAAGGTCGTAGAACGCCAAAAGCACCTGCTTGTGGTCTGCACCCTCATCCTCAAAGAGCTTAAGCGCCTCAAAATCGCACTCTTTTGCAATTTCACGAGTAGCAAAAAGCGTGTTGTCTGCGTCGAAAAGAATGGCCTTGATTCTGGAAGCATCAAAAGCTGCTGCATCTGCTTTTGGAGTTGATGATGTTTTTGCTGAAACGGCCTTGCCGGCACCTACTTCTTTTTTCTTACTCAACTTTCCCGCCTTCCAATACGTCTTTGTAAGCAATCTTGTTAGGCATCACGCCTGCACCTGCCCCAAGCTTTACCCCGGGCATGACGCTTGAATTTACCCCAAGCCACGCACCTTCGGCCATCACGGTCCCAAAAAAGTCCAAGCCCGTATCTTTTTTTCCGTTCTTGGAATCGCTTTTTACGTTTTCCTTGTCAAAGCGCCTGTTTGCAGTAACAGAGAATGCTGCAAGCCTGCAATTGCTTCCGATTATTGAATCCTCAACAGAGCAATGGTGCATGTGAACTGAGTCGGAAACTAGCGAATTCTTGACTTCGGTGCAAAAGCCGGCAACTGCGCCTGACTCAAGGCACGAATAATTGCGCACAAGCGCACTAGTTCCCACAACTGCGTCCTCGCCAACGTATGCTGGGCCTTTGATTACCGCGTTTTCCATCACTTTCGCGCCTTTTGCAATATAGACGCGGCCAGAAATGATTGCGCTTTCATCCACTTGCGCGCCAGAAGCAATAACCGGCTTGTCTGGAAGCGCGCGTTCCATGATAAAATTTTTCAGCGCAAGAAGCTGCCAAGGGTACTTGAGAGTGGGTTGGTAGCCTTCAACTTTTGCGCAAGCAACATCGCCTTGTGCTACGAGCTCAGAAAGTGCTGCCTCGAAGGAATAGTGGCCGGCCGGCTGCTTTTCCAGTGCGGAAAGAAATTGCTTTGAAAGAAGATAGGTGCTTACTATTCGAAAACCTGCGCGCGGGCTTTTTGGCTTTTCCTCAATAGAGGTAACTTTGCCCAAAGGGTCGAAAGTCACTTTGCCATAATCAGAAACATCTGACATTTGCTTTGCGCAAAAAGCAGCTGCAGAAGTTGCGATATCCTTAAGGGAGGAATAATTGTCGCCTGCGTTTACTGAATGACCGCTTGCAACCACGAATTTTTCAGGAAGTTTGGATTTTATTCCCAACAATTCGGAGCCCATGCCTTCATGGCTGCAAGATTCTACTATCTCTGCAGTTACGCCAACAGCCATTGCTGCTGCTTTTTTTGCAGCAGCAGAATCGCGCTTGTCAACTAGAATAATTTGGTCTGCAACGCCGCTCTTTGCAAGGTTTTCCATCGTGTGCAGCAAAAGCGGCTTGCCGCAGACTTCATAAAACGCCTTGTGTTTTGCAGTGGCAAGTGGCCACATGCGCGAACTTGCGCCTGCTGCGAGTAGTACTGCCTTCATTTTGGACCAACCAGATTCAATACTACAGCTGCGATTTTATTTGCGTCGTGCCGTGCAAGCCCGCCGGAACCGGAAAGCAAGTCAGCACCAACAAAAACATAACCTGAAAACTCGCCAGGGCTTGCCAGCACTTGCGCTGCGCCCTCTGCTGCGTACTTTTCGTTCATTCCAACAGAAAACGCAGTTGAATTGGCAACAACCACATCCATTTTGCATCCTGCATACTTTTCAATTTCCAAAACAAAGTCCTTTGCTGCAAAGCCGTCAGTCTCTCCCTGCTTTGTTGCAATCGGAAGCACAAACACTTTCTTTGCCTTGCTTGCACAGATTGCCTTTCCGGTGCCAGCAACCAAGAGGTTGGGAATGATGCTAGTGTAAAGGTCTCCTGGCCCTATTACAATCAAGTCAGAACTTGCGATTGCGTCCAGGGCTTTTTGCGTTGCCTTTGCATCCGGCAGTAGAAAAACGCGTTTTATTTTTGAACGCTTTCCTTTCGGAACGTCAATGTTTGCCTCGCCCTTGATTATTGACCCGTCAGCAAGCTCAGCACAAAGCTCGGACTTGTCAAGAGTGACTGGAATTACGTTTCCAGCAATGTCAAGCATCCTGCCCGCTTCTTCAATTGCCTTCTCAAAACTGCCAGTTGTCTTTTCAAGCGCAGTAAGGAAGAGGTTTCCAAAATTGTGCCCTGAAAGGGATGAGCCGTTTTCAAAACGATAATTGAACAGGTCAAGCATGAGCTTTGGAGAGTTGGAAAGCGCAACCAGGCATTGCCGCACGTCCCCTGGGGGAAGCACGCCAAGCTCGGTCCGCAACCTGCCTGAGCTTCCGCCGGAGTCGGTCATTGTGACAATCGCGTTGATTTGCACGGGCAAAAGCTTGAGCCCCTCAAGAAGGGTAAAGCGGCCGCTTCCTCCGCCGATTACCGTAATGACTGGCTTTCTTTGCTGTGCGCTTTGCTTTGCTTGCGCGGCTGGCACGGCATTTGCTGTTGCGGTTTTGGCTTCGGGCATTAATCATCACTTTACTGTAACGGATTTTGCAAGGTTGCGCGGCCTGTCGGGATTGTTTTTTCGCAAGACCGACGTGTGGTACGCAAGAAACTGCAAGGGAATTGAGAACACTATTGGGAAATGGTGCTCCTCTACTTTTGGAATCCGAATTAGCGCGTCAAAAGCCGGGTTTTCCTCATCCGAGCATCCGATTACGAATGCACCACGGGCCTTAGTCTCCATCACATTTGAGATGGACTCGGCAAAAGTGAAATCGTGCGGGCATATCGCAATCACCGGAGTGCCCTTTGAAATCAGCGCAAGAGTGCCGTGCTTAAGCTCCCCTGCAGCCATTCCCTCTGCGTGAATATACGTGATTTCTTTGAACTTGAGCGCACCTTCGAGTGCGGTTGGAAAGTTCGGGCCGCGTGCAATAAAATATGCAGCCGGCTCAGACGCAAGCCTTGCGGAAAGCTTTTTCGCAGTCGCATCCCATTCCGGAAGGTACTCCTCGATTTTTTTCGAAACCTCAATGAGTTTCTTGCACTCCATATCGGCTGAGCCTACGCATGCTGAAGCAAGAAGGTACATGATGGAAAGCTGCGCTACAAAAGTCTTTGTTGCAGCAACCCCGATTTCAGGCCCGCAGTTTAAGAAAAGCGAACAGTCCGCGATGCGGTCAAGGCTTGAGCCCACAACGTTGGTAATCGAAAGCACCTTTGCGCCATTTGCCTTTGCAATCTTCACCCCTTCAATGACATCCGCAGTTTCGCCGCTTTGCGAAACCGCAATCACGCACAGGTCCTTGCCCACCATGTTTTTTGCAATGTAGGGGAACTCGCTTGCAACAACAACTTCGCAGAACTTCCCGCCAATGCGGTTGAACAAATAGCGGCCAACAAGCGAGGCATGCCGCGATGTTCCGCACGCGACAAACACCACGCGGTTTTCATTCACAAGCTTTGCCGCATTCGCAAGCGCCGCGCTGTCCTGGACAGAAGCAAGCCTGATTGCCTTTGGGGTTTCCATGATTTCCTTGAGCATGAAATGCGGGTACTGCTGCTTGTCTGAAAATATTGCACCGCTTCCAAATGCGATTGCATCCCGCTTGATGGCTCTTCCGGTCTTTACTTCCGATAGTTCAATTTTTCCTTTCTGGATTACTGCAAAATCGCCGTCCTCGAAAAAGACCCCTTGTTTTGCAAATGCAGAAATTGGCACCGGGTCGCTTGCTGCGAATGCAAAATCCGCGCCAACGGATACGACCAAGGGAGTCTGGTTCTTTGCCGCAATCATTGTTTCGGGGCTATCCTCATGTATTGCCAATATTGCATAGCTTCCCTCAAGCCTGCAAATCGCTTTCCTTGCCGCTTGTGCAAACCCCATAGTCTTGAGGTTTTCCTCTATCAGGTGGCTGATTACCTCAGTGTCAGTTTGGGACGCGAATTTGTGCCCGCGCATAGCAAGCTCGTCTTTAAGCTGCCGGAAATTCTCCACTATGCCATTGTGCACTATTGCCACTTTCCCGGTGCAGTCTGCGTGCGGGTGTGCGTTGGCATCGGACACGCCACCATGGGTTGCCCAGCGGGTGTGTGTGATTGCACAAGTGGCCGCGGACATGTCCTCTGCTGAAAGCTTTTTTTCAAGAGCGGACACGTCGCCAACGGACTTTACTATGCGTATCGGCTTTGCTTTTGCAAAAAAACCAATTCCTGCAGAGTCATAGCCGCGATACTCCAAAGTACGCAGCCCCTCAAGGGCGTTTTTTGCAGCATTGCTTCCGACAAATCCAGTTATTCCGCACATAATATCATCAATAAACCATGTTGGCAGCCCAAAAATAGGGCTTTGGAAAGAAGAATCTGCAGATTGCAGTATTTATACGCCGCTGAGGCAAAAACTATAACTTGATTGATTTTTTTAATAAAAACTTAAAAAAACAATAGAACAGGTATAAATATTTTAATAATCAGGTAAATTCAGGTGTTTTTGCAAAGATGGCAACAAAGGAAGCTCCAAAGCAGCAGCCGGCTGGCCAGGCAACATTATTTGTCGGCGACGAAGGGTATTCATCCAAGCTTGCTGACTTTTCACAGGTTGCGGCGCTTTCAAAGGACCGGCTGGAGATACTGAAGCTTCTTTGCGCCGAGCCGATGTACCCTGCTGAGATTGCAAGGCAGATGAAGCTTCCGGAACAGACAATCTACTACCACATGCGCAGCCTCGTCTCTGCAGGGCTTTTGGAAATAAGCTCTGAAGAAAAAAAGCAGGGCGGAACCGCCAAGCGGTATACCTTTTCTGCGGATTCGCTTTCGGTGATTCTTTCAGGCCGCAAGCAAAAAAGTCCCCGCATAACCAGGCAGCAAAAGCTTCCCAAAATCTTTGAACCGTTTGTAAAAAACGGCGTGCTTTCCGGAAGGATGGTGGTAGGCTCGCCGGACCCGCATGGGCAATACCGCTCGCGGGGCTCGGAATTCTGCGCAAGCGAAGCTGCCATGTACCTGGGCGGCTTCTGCTCTTTCGAATATCCCCTATACTACCTTGATACTGAAATTAGCGAGCAGCAGAAAAAGCAGAATATCATCGCATTAGGGGGGCCGAAAGTAAACACGCTTGTGAATGACGTGAACAGCCACCTGCCGATACGCTTTGACAAATCGGATTTTTCCATTTACTCAACTCTTTCGAAAAAAAAATATACCGAAGACATCGGAATTGTCGAGCTTGTTGAAAACCCATTCAACCCAAAGTCAAAGATGCTGATTGTTGCAGGAAGCAGTCACCACGGAACGCGCATAGGCGTGCTTGGGCTTTTGCGGCACTTCAAGGAGTTTGAAAAAGGAAACGCATTTGACTCTGACGTGATGGCAAAAGTGATTGCAGGCTACGATGAAGACTCCGATGGAATAGTGGACACTGTTGAAATCCTTGAATAAAAGAAAAGGGTTAGGAACCGATTGCCTCTTTCTGTTCCCTTCCTCTGTTCGTTTTGCTTATTGTTTGTTTTTTGGTAGTGGATGGGTAGTGGAAGGCAAAAGAAGGCCAAATAGGTTGCCTCCATGAAAAGACCCCCTTGCGCCTTCCACTATGCGAATGTGATTCGCGAATTACAATATTTACCCAAGAGTATATATTCCGTTGCCAATTCACTGCCATTTTAGAAAAAATAATGCAAACCTTTTTCTATTTTTGTAAGTTTGATATATACAAATGCCACTTTTTAGATAAATTTGTTAAACAAAAAGTTGATTTGATTGACACGGCACCACACAATAGACGACAAGGACATGCGCATACTTTATCACCTTGACTCTGACGCGCGCATAAGCAATTCAGAACTTGCCAAAAAAGTCGGGCTTTCAAACGAGGTCACCCGGTACAGGCTGCAAAGGCTGCAAAAAGACGAGATAATCAAGCAATACTACACGCTTATCGACGTGACAAAGCTTGGCTTCACGTCTTTTCGAGTCTACATTAAGATACAGACAATGACGCCAAAACAGGAACAGGAATTCATCCAATACCTTCGAGACAGGCCGGACGTTGGCTGGTTTACATTCGTGCAAGGCCAATGGGACGTGGTTGTGGTACTGTGGGAAAAGGACATTTACGAGTTTGAAAAATTCTGGCTCGACCTAAGCGAGCGCTACGGCTTTTTCATCGAGCGCCACTGGATGTCCATCTTTTTGCAATACGTTCACCTAAACAAGCGCTTTCTCCTGCCAAAGGAAGGAAAACTGAAGATATACAACGTCGGGCAGTCGAAGAGTGAAAAAATCGACTCGCTTGACTGGAAGATACTCAAATGCCTGAGTGAAGATGCGCGCGGTTCGCTTTTGGATTTGGAAAAAAAGCTCAAGCAAAGCTACAAAGTAATTGCATATCGGATAAAGCGCTTGGAACGCAAAGGCATCATACTTGGCTACCGAGCATTCATCGACTTTACAAAAATCGGATACAACTACTATAAAGTGCTGTTTTCGCTGAACAACGCAAACCTTTCGCGGCTTTCCCAGCTTGAAAAGACAATAATGGAAATACCAAACGCAGTGTACATAGACAAGACAATAGGCGGGGCTGATTTTGAGGCGGAATTCCAGTGCAGGGGCGGAACAGAGCTTCGCTTGATACTGGAAAACCTGCGGCGCGAGTTTTTCGACCTGATACGCAATACCGAGACTTTGGAATACTACCAGGAAGACAAGCTGTGCTACTTGCCTCCGATTAATTCAGAAGAAGAAAAGAAAAAAAAGAAAAAATAAAGGAAAACCGCATATGGGAATTTATGCAACCGGCAAGTCGAACGTGTACTGGACTGCTTTGAACCTGTTGCGCAGCGCAACCACATCGTCCTTGCAGTTCTTGTTCTCCATCAGGACCTTGCGGAATATCACCGCAAGCTCGTCGAAGTCTCCTTCCTTCATGCCCCAGCGGGTCATCTCCTGCACGCCTATGCGCACCCCGCTGGGATTTGCAACCTTGTTGCCAGCGTCGAACGGAAGCAAGTTGAAGTTGAGGATGATGTTGCTTTCCTCAAGCGCGTTTGCAGCCTGCTTTCCTCCGCCCTGGGGAGTCATGTCAACCACAGTCTGGTGCGACTCGGTGTAGCCGAATTCCTCGGCCTGCACCTTAAAGCCTTCCTTTGCAAGTGCTGCTGCGAACGACTTGGCGTTCTTGGTAACTTGGGTTGCGTATGCTTCCCCGAACTCAAGCATCTCCGCAAAGGCGATTGCAAGTGCCGGGAAGCGGTGCACATGGTAGTTTGAGAGCACTCCGGGAAACACGTAGGGCCGGTATCTCTTCCACTGGTCCTCGTCCATGTTCGCAAGCATTATTCCTCCCTGCGGGCCGAAGAAGGTCTTGTGCGTTGACGAGACCATCATGTCAGCGCCCTCTGCAAGCGGCTGCTGGAACTTCTTTCCCGCAACCAGGCCGAGCACGTGCGCTGCGTCGTAGACTACAGTTGCGCCCTGGGCCTTGATTACCGGAGCAAGCTCCTTTACAGGCTGCGGGAAGAGGAACATCGAGCAGCCGAATATTGCAAGCGAGAAGCGGTTGCGTATGTCTTTTCCGGTACGCTCTATGAGCTTTTTGGATGCGTCCACGTCAAGGTGGTAGCCATCCTCGGTGATCGGGAATGATATTTGGTTGTTTCCCATCAGCCCTACTGCACCCATCTTGTTGTGCGAGATGTGGCCGCCGCCGGATGCCGAGTTGGACATGACGGTGCTGGTGGGTTGGGTGAACATGCGCACCATTGCCATGTTTGAAACCGTTCCTGATATGAGCTGGCAGTTTGCCATCTTTGCATGGAATAGCTCCTTGGCAAGGTTGTTGCAGATTGTCTCAATCTCATCGGCATACTTGATGCCGTTGTAGAACCTCTTTCCCGGCTCGCCTTCTGCGTAGCGGTGCGAAAAGTCAGACTGGTAGGCCGCGTCAACCAAAGGCGACGTGACGTTTTCTGACGCTATGAGGTTTATGCACTCTTTTTTTCGCCACTGGTTCTGATTGCGCACAATCTGCTGAACCTGCCCGACGACTTTTTGGTATTCGCCCATTCCAACCTACCCCCAAAAAACCTTACAATAAAAATCAGATTTACAAACTATTTCTTGCCACGCACATTTTTATTTGATAGCTGGCACAAAACAATCCGATTCTTGAAAGGAAAATCAACGAAAGGTTTATACGCAATGGAAGAAAAAACAGGGCAGGAAAAACCAAAGGGCACTGTTGCGACGGCACAAACTACAATTGCGCCGCCTGCGCAACCGCCTATTGCGGCAAATCCAGCTGGAAAGCCCAAAATCACCTATGATGACTTTGCAAAGCTTGACTTGCGCGTTGCAAAAATACTTGATGCAGAACCGGTTGCTGGCTCGGACAAGCTCCTCAAGCTAAAGATTCGCGTTGGCACCGAGGAGCGCCAGCTGGTTGCGGGCATCGCCCAGCACTACGCGCCGGATGAAATCCTTGGAAAGAAAATCATAATCATTGCTAATCTGGAGCCGCGAAAAATCCGCGGAGTGGAATCGCAGGGAATGCTTCTTGCAGCAGGAAAGGAAGAGAACGGCAAGCTAGTCGGGCTGTGCCTTGCAACAGTTGACGACGCCGAATTCCCGGACGGCTCTGCACTCTCATAATTTTCACCGGAAATCCCGCATGGTTTTGTTTTTAACCAAAAGACCAGTCTAGACTTTCGGCTAGTATGGAAACCCGTGCGCTTGTGATTGGGATTGATGACCGCGAGCTGAAAAGCAGCACCGCAAGGAGGCTCTACGAACTTGGGTGCAGGCTTGACTGCAAAAGGCTTGCAATTGGCGACTACGTTGTAAGTGACAGGTGCTGCATCGAGCGCAAGAACGACTCGGACTTTGAGCAAAGCATCATGGACGGCAGGCTCTTTGCACAATCATCACAATTGTGCGCAGAATACAAATCGCCGGTGATGGGAATAGTTGGCAGCTGCTTTTCCAGGCTTGACAAAAAGGCAATCCGCGGCGCGCAAGCAAGCCTTGCTGTTGATTTTCGCATCCCCGTGTTTTTCTTTCCAACCGAGGAGGAGTTTGCGGAATTCGTGCACGCGCTTGCATTT
>JBAZHM010000025.1:0-12866 GCA_041652355.1 Candidatus Micrarchaeia archaeon
GGGCAACTGCTTTTATAGCAGCAGCAAGCGCAGCCTTGCTTGCCTCAATGAGCTTTGCATGGCTTGGGTCTGCAGAGTACGAGAATGCGCAGTCTGCAATATAACCATCAACCTGCACGCCAACATCCACCTTGAGCAGGTCGTGCTCGCCAAGGGTGCGTGCATCATTTGGGTGCGGCGTATCATGCGCAGCGACATTGTTTAAAGAAAGGTTTACAGGAAACGCAACTTCACCGCCAAACTCAACTGCCTTGGATTCGATGGATTCGCCTAGAGCAAGAAGCGAAATCCCGGGCTTGAGCGAGGATTTGGCGTGCGCAAGCACTTTGGAAGCAATAATTCCAGCTTCAATGTATTTTTGCTTTATTGAATCGTCCATTAAAATCATCTTTTCATTTCAAAAATTAAATCAAGCACCATTCAAAGTAAATTACCAGTCGCCCAGCTTGCTTTGCGTTCCCTTTGACTTGAGCGAATCCTCATCATACCCAAATGCCGAGAGGAGCTTGAGCGTTGCGGGAATCACTTGGTTGTTGATGTAGTAATCAGGGTCGTAATCAATTGCCATCTCGCGCAGCACCGCTTTTTCCGAGATTGACTTTCCTTTCTTTCCAATCACATAGCCTATGATTGCGTTGTCAGGAAGCCTGATGCCTGCTGCGCGCGCTTTTTGGGCTGCATTAAGCTCAGGCGACATGATTGCATAAGAGCCAGCTTTCTTTCGAAGCTGGGTAAGGATTGTAAGGTCATCAAGCGGAACATTTCCGGACTTAAGCTGCGTGACTACTTTCATTACCATATCCGCGGCTGCCTTTACGTCTCCAGTCTCAAGGAGGATTCGGAGCAGCTCCTTTTGGGTGCGCTTTGCAACCCCACTCCAATCGCGCCGCACCAGCTCGAAGCCGCGGATCTTGATCTTTCCTTCCTTGGTAATCATGGCATACTTTTTCTTCGCGCCAGCGGCCTTTTCGTCCTTTGCGCCGGTTGCCTTCTTGCTTACAAAAAGCCCTCGCACGAAGAACTCCTCAAGCTCCAACTCCATGTTTCCGGGAAGTTTCTTGTTTACCCTTGCACGGAACTCGAACACTTCGTCCTCTCCGCCTTTTGGGTATTGTATCATCAACGAGTCGGTATCGCCGTAGAGCACCTTGTACCCTGAAGCTTCTGCAGCATCCATTGTTGCCTTTATGTAATTGCGTGCCAGGCCGGTGATTGCAGAGCCGCAGTCAAAGTCATACCAACGCGAGCGCGGGTATGCAAGGTAGCCGTAGAAGCTGTTTGCAATGACTTTCAACGCCCACTGCGTTGCGTTCAGCTGTTTGTACTCCTGAGTGTCCGCTCCGCCGGCTTTCTTGATGTCAGAGAGCTTGCGCTTGATTGCAAAGCGCGACTCCAATACTTCCTCAAGTACGCGCGGCACCAAGCCTTTGCGCTTTTTGCAATAGTGGTGTCCGGTTGCAGCCTTGGTCTCTTCGTCGGTGCAGCAAGTGCAGTCCTTGGTTGACGGGTCGATGTTGTGCGAGACTATGATTGAAGGGTAAAGCGAACGGAAGTCCAGCACTGCAATATTTTCATATACGCCTGGCTCGGGAGTCTTTACGAACGCGCCCTGGAGCGGGTTCTCCGAACGCGCAACTACTTCCGAATAGGAGGGCTTGTTGGGAACGATTTCTCCATACTCGAAAGACTTGCGCATCAAATAGAATTCAACCAGCTGACCTGCTGTTGCGCGCGAGGATTCGAACATCGGCAAGCCCACCTGGCGCGAAAGCGCAAGCTCCAAGTCCAGGCAATAGTTTGCAAGGTCAAGACAGGCTATGGAGTCCACTTTTGCATACTCTGCAACCTTATCCATTCCCTTGCCGGTTTTCCAATTTTCCCAAATCTGGTCGTACTTCAGGTCGACTTTGTGCTTTCCGAAAAGCTCGAAATAGGCGTCATCCAAAGTAAGCCGCGAAAGCTTGATTGCGCCAACGGTGTTAAGGAAAGTGATTGCGTGATAGACGTCAAAATGAATTCGGCCTTGCACGTATGTCTTGGTGCGCATTCCGATTTTTTTTGCAAACACTGCCTTTTTGGTCCGGCCAAGCTTGAATGCCGCCCCAGTAACATCAGCACGTTTTTGCAAGAAGGGAAGGTCGAATGCATCACCGTTGTAGGTGCAAAGCAAATCCGCATGATGCTCTGCAATTACTTTTGAAAAGCGCTCAAGCATCGCTTTCTCGTCAGCTGCGTTCTCCACGCCTTCGGCATTGACAGCGTGCTTGAAGGTGATTACGCCCGCATTGTCCTTGTCTGCAAAACTTACCATTATGCACGGGTCTCGTGCAGGCTCAGGAAGGGCGCCAGTACTGCTGAACGCTTCGATGTCTATTGCAAGCGTGCGAAGCGCCGGGAAGCTTTCGGCATGGGCTTTCTTTGCATTGCGAACAAAACCATCCTCGGACTCTTCGTATTCAACTAGCGCGTTGGGCTTGAGGCCTGAATCAATCATGAAACGGTAGTGAAACGGGATGTTGTTTTCGTAAACCGTGCCGAACTGCTTGAGCTCGTCACTGAGAAAGGAGACGTTTCGCGGGTGGTCTACAATAACCTTAAGCAGCTTGGTGGGCTTGAGTGCAACCAGCTTCTCAACAGTTTCGACTGCAGTAATCTTTGCGTCCTTTCCGCGGAAGGAGAACTTCTGCGAAAACAGGCCCTTCTTGAACTCTTCCATCTTTTCCGAGCCGAAATCGCCGGTGACTTCAACTTTTGGTATAACAAGAAAGTATGGCAAAAAGTCAAAGTATTCAGGGTACGCCTTTCCTGTTTTTTCGTCCTTCAAAAAAAGCCTGATTGCGCTGCGGCGGCTCTTGCTAACTGACTCTGCATCTAAAAGAAAAGCGCGTTCCATAAGAAGTTTACAAGATGAAGCTATTTTATTTGCGCGTTCGCGTCATTGAGGGAAATTATCTCCATCTGCTTGCTTGCAAGCACGGCAAACCCGCCTACGATTGCGATTGAGTCAAAGAGCGCCATTGCGCCATAATAGCTGTTGACTATCGGGATTTTTGCACGGATGACCTTCTCACAAAGGGCGCGGTCGGTCTTGGGGCAGCCAATCATGCCATCAACCACAATGCCGATTCCCGCAACGCTTGAGATTTTGGAAGCGTTTCCGTTGACTGCGACAACTTCAAAACCGGCCTTCCTTGCCTTTTCCTCAATTTGGCTTGACCACTTTCCGCACTCGCGCACCAGAACTTTTCCTGAAGTTGGAAGCTGACCTGCTGCTTTGACGCCCTTCAAATACGCCTCTGCAAAGTTGCGGCCAAAAGCCATGGTCTCTCCTGTGCTTTTCATCTCACTTGTCGCGGCATAATCTGCTTTTGGAAAACGGTTGAAAGGAAACACGGGAACTTTTACTGCAACCAAGCCTTTTGGCTTTGGGAATTGTGCAAACCCCTGCTTTGAAAGGGAAATACCCACCTGACAAAGCGCTGCGACTTTTGCAATTGGAACGCCAATTGCCTTGCTTACAAAAGGCACGGTACGGCTTGCGCGGGGATTTACTTCGATGATGTAGACGTCGTTTTCCTTTACAGCCATCTGGATGTTGCACAGCCCGATTATCTTGAGCGCGCTTGCAAGCTTGAGGGAGTATTCTTCGATTTTAAAAAGAGCAACTTTGGAAAGCCTCTGGGTTGGAAGAACTGCGGCGCTGTCTCCCGAATGCACTCCGACTTCCTCCACTTGCTCCATTATGCCTGCAATCAGGTAGTCTTTCCCGTCGCCTACAATGTCAACGTCAATTTCAATAGCGTCTTCCAAAAAATGGTCTACTATAACGGGGTTTCCTTCGCTTGCCATTATGCTCTCGTGCACCTTTTCTCGCATTTCCTGCTCGTTGAATGCAAGGTGCATGGCACGGCCGCCAAGAACGTAGGACGGCCGCATTAAGACCGGGTAGCCCACTTCCTTGGCAATCAAAACCGCTTCCTCAGCATCAAAAGCCATGCCGCTTTTTACAGTTGGCGTGCCAAGGGATTCGGTTAGCGCCTTGAAGCGCTTGCGGTTGCTTGCAACGTCAACCGAATCAGTGGAAGTTCCGAGTATTTTCGCTCCGGAGTTTTGCGCAATTCCATTTACCAAGTTGACTGAAGTCTGGCCTCCAAACTGCACGATTACACCTTCAAGGTTATCGCGCTCGGTTGCAAGGACTGCAAGCACATCCTCAAGCTTTAGCGGCTCAAAATAGAGTCGGTCAGAAATGTCAAAGTCAGTGCTTACAGTCTCGGGGTTGTTGTTGATTACAATAGTCTCAAAGCCAGCTTGCCTGAGCGCCTGCACTGCGTGCACCGTGCAATAATCGAATTCTATCCCCTGGCCGATGCGGATTGGGCCAGCCCCGAGAATCACTATTTTCTTGCGCTTGGTTTTTTGCATTATCGCATCAGACGAGCTTTCGAAAGTGGAATAATAGTAGGGCGTCGCCGCTTCGAATTCTGCAGAGCATGTGTCCACCATCTTGAATTCGGGCCGGATTCCGTTTGCTTTTGAGAAACTGCGCACATAACTTGCGGAGCGCCCGGTTGCCTCGCAAATCCAGCGCTCCGAAAAGCCCATCTTGCGCGCTTGGATGATTTCAGCTGCATGCTCTGGCAAAGTCATGTCGTTTTTTGAAAGCGCTTTCTTTGCCTTTGCGATGTTTTCCATCTTTTGCACAAACCACGGGTGGATGCCGGTTACCGCAGCAATCCCCGCAACATCTGCAGTGCCATCAGAAAGAAGCTTCATTATAACATTGAAGCGCATCTCGCTGGGAGCCAGGGCTTTTTCAAGGGAAAGCGCAGCCATCTCCGCGGTTTTTTGCCGCCAGTCAACGCGCATCTCAAGGGAGCGGAGCGCCTTTCCAAAAGCCTCCTCGAAAGTGCGGCCGATTGCCATTGTTTCGCCGGTGCTTTTCATCTGCGTGCCTATTGAATTTTCATAATAGAGCTTGTCAAAGGGCCAGCGCGGGATTTTTACAACAGCATAATCAAGCGACGGCTCAAAGCACGCGCTTTTTCCAGTGACACGATTTTCAATTTCATCAAGGGTATAACCAAGCGCAATCTTTGTTGCAACGCGCGCAATCGGGTATCCGGTTGCTTTGGATGCAAGCGCGCTGCTCCTGCTTGCGCGCGGGTTCACTTCGACAATAAAATATTTTCCGGTTTTTTGGTCCAATCCGAATTGGACGTTGCACGCACCCTGCACCTTAAGCGCCCGGACAATCTTGATTGCCGAGGTGCGGAGCATGTGATACTCCTTATCCGAAAGAGTCTGGCTTGGCGCAACTACCACGCTTTCACCAGTGTGAATTCCCATCGGGTCAAGGTTTTCCATGTTGCAGATTGTAACGCAATTGTCGTACGAGTCGCGGATTACCTCGTACTCAAGCTCGGCCATTCCACCAAGGCTTTTTTCAACAAGCGCAAGACCGGTTCCGCTTTGCTCTATTGCAGCCTTGCAAATCGTGCGTGCCTGCTCTTGCGTGTGCGCAATCCCGCTTGCAAGCCCGCCAAGGCAAAAGTCTGCGCGAATCATCACAGGCAGGCCGTGCTTTGAAATGAACTTTTCCATCTGCTCAATGCTCTTGCAGCTGTCGCTTGCAGGAACAGGCTCTCCGATTTTGAGCATGAGCTCCTTGAACTTCTCGCGGTCTTCGGCAAGCTCGATTGCCTCGACCGTAGTGCCTAACACTTTTACGCTGTTGCGCTTCAGGCAGTCGGCAAGCTCAACTGCAACGTTCAACCCCGTTTGCCCTGCCATTGTTGCGATTATGCCATCCGGCTTTTCCTTTTCAATAATGCGCTCGATTGTCCTTGCGTCAAGCGGCTCGATGTAGACAAAATCCGCAGTCTGCAAATCCGTCTGTATAGTCGCAGGATTGGAGTTTACAAGCACGACTTGAATGCCTTCCTCTTTGAGTGCGCGGCAAGCCTGGCTCCCACTGTAGTCAAACTCAGCAGCCTGGCCAATCACTATGGGGCCGGAACCTAGGAGCAGAACTTTCTTTATGGAAGGAATCTTTGGCATCTGAATCAATTCACAAAAAAAACATAAGCGAAAAAATCACATTTTAAAAATCATTTCATCATTTTTACAAAATCATCGAAAAGGAATCTGGTATCAAGCGGGCCCGGTGCCGCTTCTGGGTGGAACTGGACTGAGAAAGCCATCTTTTCATCACATCGCAAGCCCTCGTTGCTTTTGTCGTTTAGGTTAGTGAGCCAGTCAGTGACGCCTTTGGGAATGTCCTTTACTGCAAACCCGTGGTTCTGCGAAGTTAGGAAACATTTTCCGGAAATGTTGTCTATTACTGGCTGGTTTGCCCCCCGGTGGCCGAACTTGAGCTTGTAGGTTTTTCCACTAAGCGCGTGGCCTAAAATCTGGTGGCCCAAGCAGATTCCGAATACAGGCACCTTTCCCAGGATTTCGCGGCAGGAGCCTACTGCATAAGTCATCAGCGCAGGGTCTCCCGGGCCGTTGGAGTAAACGACTCCGTCTGGCTTGAAAGAGAGGATTTCCTTTGCCTGCATTCTTGCAGGAACAACAGTCACTTCACAGCCGCGGCTTACCAGCTCGCGGACAATGTTTTGCTTAACACCGCAATCCACAAGCACAACGGAAAAACGCGCGCCAGCCTTTGCGGCACCCTCATTAGCAGGGGTAAACACTTCGGATTTGCCTCTTGTAACTTTGCCCACAAAATCCGTTTTTGAGTAATCAAATTTTTCAAGCTCCTTTCTGCACGATTCAACTGCGATTTCAACTGACCTGCCTTCAAGCGGCACTATTGCAGAGGGAACCACACCGAAGCTTCGCCCTTTGGTAACTATTGCACGCGTGTCAACACCGGCAATTGCAGGAACGTCAAACTCCTTGAGAAATTCATCCACGCTCTTGACGGAGTCTTGGTGAACCGGATGGTCGCAAAGCTGTTTTGCAACAACACCAGAAAGGTGAATTTTTCCAGATTCGAAAGCTGCTTTGCTGATGCCGTAGTTTCCAATAAGTGGATATGCAAAAGTAAGGATTTGGCCTGCGTAAGACGGGTCGGTTAGCGCTTCCTGGTAGCCAGTCATTGAAGTGTTGAAAACAAGCTCGCCGAAAGATTCCCGCAAGCTGCCGAACGCGGTTCCAACATAGAAAGAGCCGTCCGAAAGGACAAGGACTGCTTTAGGAACCGCCACAGAAACTACCCCGAAAATTTGCCGGCTTTCCGTTTTCCCATTCTAATAACTGGCAAATTAAATATACTTTCGGCTCTCAACCCTATGCCCCATGCTATGCGGTTGGTTGGGCCTTCTACTATTCTTGGCAGAAGGATAATTAATAGCAGCTGACGCAGCTGCGACAAAAAAAACCAGTGCTGTTGTTTTATGCAGGCCCCGGCTTTGCAGGTTTTGAAGCCTAATACGGCACGAAGCTGATCTTGCAGTTTGAAAGCTTGCGGTAAAACTCGTGGTCGTCTTTTTTTTCAGCCATTTTCACCAACAAAATTTCCAATCCGGTCCAGAATATGAACCAGCCCGCTGGCTCGAAGAACACGAAAAGGAACTTGCTGATGAAGCTTTGGGTTCCCAGCGAGGAAACATAAGTGGCCAATAACATTAGGACCATGCCAGCAGCTATGTACCATATGCTCTTGCTGCGCATGCTGTCAAGCTGCGAGTGGATGTGATGCAGGCCGCCCTTGAAATAGGCGCATATCCTGCGGCGAATTACCTCCTCTTCCTTATGCTTGCATTTTGCCTTTGGCACCATTATCTTAAGCTCAACGGAATTTGCCTTCTGCTTGCTTGCGCGCTTCACTTCGTCTAGAAAGTCAACCGAAAGCTCGCGAACCTCAAAAGAACGCGGGTCAAAGTCGGAAAATATGTCGCCATAACCGTCGGTGATGATGCTGATTTCAGAGTTATGAAGCATCGACAGCCGATTTGCCTCAAGGTAGTCCTCATCGTTTTCAACATCGTCGTCCGAGTCTAGCTTTCTGCGGAGATTCTGTGAAAAAGCGCGAGGCGAAATCATATGCGGCAAACCTTCCCGGCAGGCGCAATGTATGGCCATGCCAAATGGGTTAACAAAAGCCGCATATTAAAGGCATTTGGAAGACAGGTTGCGTTGCAAAAGCCCTCCCCGCTTCCTAGTAGGAGACGAAGCTAATTTCGCTGTTGGACATCTTATGGTAAAAGTCGCGCTCGTCGTAGCGGGATGTCGGCCCTACGAACACGTAATCAAAGCCAGTCCAGATGGTGAACCACCCTGCAGGCTCAAGCAGAAAAAGCATGAACGTCTGGGTAAAGCCCTCGGGTATTGTTGACATCAGCACTATTGCAAGAGTGAGGATGGAAACGCCAACCAGGATGAACAAGCCGCCTTTTTTTCGCATCTTGAGTATTTCCTTCCGCACCTGCTCCGCTGCGCTGCGGTAGTGGGACTTGATTCGCTTTTTGATTATTGACTCCTGCTCGGGCTTGCGCAATGCCTCCGGGACCATAATCTTAAGCTCCACTTTGGAGCCCTTTTGCCTTGCGGATTTTCGCAGCTCGGAAAGAAAGTCATCAGAAAGCGAACGCAAATCGTACGGCCGCGGGTCGAAGTCCGAAAAGATGTCGTCGTAAGTGTCCAAGATTACGCTGATTTCAGAAAGCATCAAGAGGCGCTGCTTTTCTTCTTCTATTGTCTCGGTTACTATGGTGGTCGAATCCGGCTTTTGCAGAACGTGCGAAGCTACAGCTGCTGATTTTGCATCCTTTGCCTTGTCCGAAGTTGTAGGCTGTGCGGTTGCTGACTGCATAGTAGGCATAAAAAATCACGAAGCCAGCATTCTGGCAATAATGCTATGGCGGTCAAGCAATTAAACAGTATGGGGTTTAAGAGGGCAAAACGAAATGGGTTATGCACTATACAATTAGATGCGTCAAAAGGTGCGGCGAGGCTCGCGGGTTTGCCTGGCTTTCGGAGTGCGCCACACGTTGCAGATTGCGCCTGAGACTTTGCTTGTGCGTATTGCAACAGGAATCGAATCATAAGCGGTTTTCAGGGCAATGCACGCAAGCACCTCCTTTAGCATTGCAGTCTGGCACTTGATTATGCCGGATTGCGTTTCTTCGTCAAATTCCTTCAAGAACGCCTTTGCTTTGCTTGCGCCAAGCTCGCCTATGCCATCCAGAATGGAATGCTGCACAAGCTTGGATGCATCTTCCTTGGAAAGCTTGCTAGGAAAGTCGAATGTGACCAGGATGTAGCGCTTTTTTTCCTGCATAAAAACCAACGATTGCTGCAAACTTGCGCTTAAGACTTGAACGAGCCGAGCTCCAAAAGCTCCTCCTGCGAATAGCCTCTCTCACAGTAGATGCAGCGAACAAACAGGGGGTTTTTCTTTTCCACTTTCAAACAGGCGACGCCTTCCTTGTTGGAAATGCACTTGGGGTTGGGGCAGGAAATCACGTCCTCGAAAGCGTCCGGGATTGAAATCTTGCGCTTCTTCACAATCTGGTAATCATGGACAAAGTTCACTGTTGCAGACGGCGCGATGAGCGCAATCTTGTTGAGCTCCTTTTCCTCAAGCGCGCGCTCCTCAATCTTAATAATGTCCTTAAGCCCCGAGGTCGTGCTTGGAGTGTTCATGACCATGCTTACTGTTGCGTGGAAGTTCTCGTCAATCCCAAGTATCGAAAGCACCTTCAGCCCCTGGCCTTTGGGGATGTGGTCGATGACTACTCCGTTCTCGATTTTTTTGATTTTCATCTTGTCCTGTTCAGAATCCATAGACATCACACAACAGACTAAAAACTATAAACTCAATTTACCCGCCAAGGACGGACTCAAGGATTGCCATCCTGACCGGAATCCCGTTTGCTTCCTGCTGGAAGTATTTTGCCTGGGGCATTTGGTCAACTTCGGTTGCAATCTCATCCACTCGCGGGAACGGGTGCATGATTATTGCGTCGTCCTTCATTGACCTTACCATCTCGGCATCAATTACGTAGGAATAACGCTTTGCCTCTTCAGGGTCGTCGAAGCGCTCCTTTTGGATGCGCGTTGCGTAGACTACATCGGAATCAGAAAAGTCAAGCGATTCAAGCTCCACAACCTTTACCTTCTCGCTAATGTCGTTGACTATTGCCTGCGGAATCTTCAGCTGTGGCGGGGACCACAACTCAATCGTGCAGTCAAAGTTTGAAAGCGCATAGCAAAGCGAGTGTATGGTGCGGCCGTTCTTCAAGTCACCAATCAAGGTTATGGTCTGACCGTCAATCTTTCCTTTCTGCTGAAAAATCGTGTAAGTGTCCAAAAGCGCCTGCGTGGGATGCTGGTTTGCGCCGTCGCCGCCATTAATTACCGGGATTTGAGCTGCGTCTGCTGCAAGCTTTGCAGCGCCCTCAAGCGAATGCCGGATTACGATTACATCTGCACACGACTCCACCATCTTAATCGTGTCATACAAAGTTTCGCCCTTTGCAACTGAAGTAGTGTCCTTGTCAGAAAACGCAATCAAACTGCCTCCGAGGCGCTGCATTGCAGTCTGGAATGAAAATTGCGTGCGGGTTGATGGCTCAAAAAACAGCGATGCCAGGACTTTCCCGGAAAGCCTGTTGTAGGTTTTTTTCTTTTCAACTGCATCCTCGTACTTTTTTGCCTTGCTCCAAATCTGCTCAATAGCTTCTTTGGAAACATCCCTTGAGGAGAGGATGTCCTTGCCAGTCCAGTAATCAGCCATTAATCCCACCTAAAACGCCAAAACTAGCCTGAACTGCAAAAACGCCGTTTCAGGCAATCAATGGTGCTTACAATAGCATAAAATTGTATTGTGTGATACTTTGCTGCCCACAAGGGGGAATTATAAAAAGACATTTTTAATTCACCGGAAACGAACCCAACTCTTTTTAATAAACGCAAACACGAAAAGTATTGTTAACGCCTTCGTTTCATCAGGGCAGCCTGAGAGACGAAGGATTTTGGTTAACCTCGAATTGTGATTTTTTGGACAAGGCAGCCGTTTTCATTGATGGCGGATACTTCAAAAAAGTCAGGGAAAACTTCGGGGACCCGAAAGTCGATTTTTTGCGCGTTTCTGAAGACTTGTGCAAACGATGCTCGTGTGAAAGGTTCAGAACATACATCTACGATTGTGCACCATACCAGTCAAACCCGCCAACCCAGAATGAGCGGGAAAAGACGCAAAAATTCAACGTTTTTTACACCACAATTAAACGGCTACCCTCCTTTGAATTCCGACTTGGAAAACTCCAAAAACTAAACAAGCCAGACGGGACAGTAGTAGTTCAACAAAAAGGAGTAGATATCCTTCTGACAATTGACTTAGTAAAACTGGCTGCAACTAAGACAATCCAAAAAGCGATATTGATAACCGGCGACTCTGACTTTGTTCCAGCAGTTAAAGAGGCTCGCGAACTTACGAAAATGACGCTGTTCTTTAACAAAGGGCCAAAGACCGGATTAAGCGACGACTTGAGAATGGCAGTTGACGAGTGCTACGAATTAACTAAGACGGATTTTGATTCGTGGCAGATAAAATAATCGGAAGCCTACTTTGCAACTTGCCCTTGCCCTTTCTTGAGGCAGATGTTCTCGCCATCAAACGCAAGCTTTCCGCGCAAAATCGTCTTTGCGACCTTGCCGTGAATCTTCTTGCCCTCGTACGGAGTCCATCCTGCCTTTGAAAACTGGCTTTCAGCACGCACAGCCCACTCCTTCTTCAAGTCTACAAGGCAGATGTCTGCATGGAAGCCCTCCCGCAGCTCGCCCTTGCGGGAAAGGTTGAATATTTGCGCGGGATTGGTTGAGCAAAAGCGCACTACCTGTGAAAGCGAAACCAAATGGCGGCTGGCAGCATCAAGCATTAGGGGAACGCGAAGCTGCACTCCGGGAACTCCGGATGGCGCGTCCCAATAGTCGTTTTCCTTTTCCTTTTGCGTGTGGGGAGCGTGGTCGGATGCAATGCAGCCTATTGGGGTGCGGTTTTTGGAAAGCTCATCCCATAATGCGGCAACATCCACACGCGAGCGGAGCGGCGGGTTTACCTTGCCATAATTGCCAAGTTTTTTTGCGTCATTTTCAGTAAGGAACAGGTGATGCGTGCACACTTCGGAAGTTACTGGAACGCCTCCATCCTGGTACGTGCCGATTACGTCAAGCTCGGCTTTGGTTGACGCGTGGCATACGTGCACGCTGCGATGGGTTTTGGATGCAATGTCGCAGGCAACTTCAACTGCAATTGCAGCAGTAGTAGGATTGCGAATCAGGTTGTGGTACTCTACACTGCCTTTGGGGTCCTTTTTTTGGAATTCTGCCAAAAGCCGGCGCACTTCCTTTTCGTTCTCTGCGTGAACGCAAATTGGCTTGTTGCGGGGAAACGTGTCCATATGGCCTTCGAAATCGGAAAGCACGTCAACCAGCAAGTCCCCGGTGCTGGAGCCCAAGTATACCTTGAGCCCGCACACTGCGGGATTTTCTCCCGCCTTTGAAGCCTGCTCCTGATTTGTCGGAGTTGCGCCAAAGAACAGACCGTAATCGCAAACGGCCTTTTTAGAAGCAATCGCAAGCTTTTCCTTTAGATGGGCTGCAGATGCTGTTGATGGCACATTGTTCGGCATGTCAAGAATAGTGGTGGTGCCTCCTGCAAGCGCGCTTGAGGAGCCTGTGAAAAAATCTTCCTTTTTAGGCTGGCCGGGGTCGCGGAAATGAACGTGCGGGTCCACCATTCCTGGAAGCGCAACCAGCCCCGTGCAGTTGATGGTCTTGCTGAAGCTTCCAAGAATGTCGGAGCGCGAAATTTTCTTCAGCATGCCCGTCTCTAGGTCGGCTGAGATATT